>CAZZJY010000053.1:0-4511 GCA_964654895.1 uncultured Nitrososphaerota archaeon | reverse complement strand
GGGAGCCATAGAGGCTGGTACCTCGGTCTCCGTGCACTACCTAGGGGCGGAGTACCTCCTCTCATCCTTCAAGAACCTTTTCTTCTCATTCCAGTTCTACGTGGGGGGGTTCTACAGCAATCTCCTCGTCACGTTCCTCATTTTAGCCGGGGTCTTCCTCATCCTCAAGAGTGTGGACAGGGAAAAGCTCCTCCTTCTGTGCTGGGTCTCGGTCTTGGCTTTACCTTTCCTCATAATCGATCTTGAACTCATATGGAGGGTCCTGTTCTTACTCCCTGCCCCCATATTATGTGGGTACGCCCTCTCCCGCTCCAACACAAAACTCCTATACGTCTTGGCTTTTCTATGGCAGATCAACTACGTCCTATACTGCCTCACCGCACTTTTTTGAGTGGATCTTTGTGGCTTGGACCATCAGATATGGTGTCCGTACAGGAGTTATGAAAGTCCCTAATGTGCCCTCCCTATACCGCAGCGTGGAAGGTAAGCGAAAACCTATGAGGTCCTGATAGGAAAATGTTATATTGGGATAGATGTCAAGTAATTTTGTCCTAGTGGGGTGATTCTTTGAGTAGGGATCAGGCTTTAGGTGTTCTTCTCTTGGTCGCTGGCATCATCGGGATTCTGATCTACGGCTGGCTCGTCTTCTTCACAGGCTGGTGGATGATAGTCCTCCAGATCACCGCCTTCGTAGCCATAGCAGCCGTTCTTGCGATAATTGCTTGGATTGGATACACGCTCGCCACAACGCCTCCGCCCAAACCAATGGAGGAGATAGAGAAGGAGCTCGAGAAGGAACAGTCTGAGTCTGGGACTAAAGAAGGGACATCTGAGCAGACATCTGAGCAGAAAGAAGGTGCGTCCGACAGCAAATCATAGGATTGAATAATCCCAAATCAATCTCCTACCTTCTTTATGAATTGAGTGTGAGGTTCCTAAACCCGTTCGAGGCGCACTCTGCCTTTTTATATGAGCCCCGAGATGTAGCCCGGAGAATGACTTCATAGCAAACTATATTTCCATAAAACGCCCTAGATCCTCTTAAAATTGATCCTTTCCGCCTGGACGAGAACCTCATTCCGAGGATGGATATGAAAATGGAGTCAGAGGGGCAGTTCAAATCCACCTACCCTATCGAAGAGCCGTATGTCTACGCTGCGATCTTAGAAGACCCTGTCACTAAGGAAGTGACCTACAAAGTGATCGAGCCGACCCTGACCCCTGAGGATAAAATTCTCTTGGAGAAGTTGAAGAAGATATTCCTAGACGAGCTTGACATTGACATCTCGGAGATCAGTAAAGATAAGGCCCATGTTATAGTGGAGGAGAGGATCAGAAAGATTATAAAGAATTATAAAATGAGGGTCGATGAGGGCCTCCTCAACAAGATCCTATACTACATTAAGAGGGACTTTTTAGGCTTTGAGAAGATAGATCCTCTGATGAAGGATCACTTCATCGAGGACATCTCGTGCGACGGTGTGGGGGTGCCAATTTATGTCTGGCACAGGGAGTACGAATCAATCAAGACAAACCTAAAGTACGATGATGAGGAGGAGCTCAACAGGTTTGTGGTCAGACTTGCATACCTTTGCGGGAAGCACCTCTCTGTCGCAGATCCAATACTGGACGCTTCACTCCCAGATGGTAGTAGGGTCAACGCAACCTTCAGTTCCGAGATCTCAAGGAAGGGCGCAACCTTCACCATAAGGAGGTTCAGGGCTGACCCGCTCACCATTGTGGACCTCATCCAGCTCGGGACGATCTCACCAGATGTGGCAGCTTATCTCTGGTTCGCAATTGAGAATAAGAGCTCCATACTAATAGCCGGGGAAGTTGCTTCGGGGAAGACCACCCTGCTGAACTGCACATGCATGTTCATAAGACCGGACATGAAGATCGTCTCCATAGAGGAGACACCGGAGCTGAATCTGCCTCACACGAACTGGATCCCAATGGCAACCCGGACGGGTTTCGGGCGGAAAGCGAGCGACATCACGCTCTTCGAGCTGCTAAAGAACGCGCTGAGGCAGAGGCCAGACTACATAATCGTTGGGGAGGTTCGGGGGGAGGAGGCTTACACGCTCTTCCAGGCATTGGCGACGGGGCATGGAGTCCAGGCGACGATCCACGCAGACACGCCCGAGAAGGTCGTGAGCAGGCTCGAGTCTGAACCGATGAACGTCCCAAGACCACTGATCGGACTGCTGGACATAATAATGGTCCAGAGCAGGGTTAAAATCGGGGACAAGTCAGCTAGGAGGACCCTCACGGTCACCGAGATAAAGGGGTATGACTCTCAGAGCAAGGAGATTTTATTGAACCACATCGCCAGGTGGGATCCTTCTGTCGATCGCCACATTTTAGAGGGCGAGAGCGAAGTCTTAAAGAGGATCGCGGAGAGGAGAGGCATGAGCCTTGACGATGCAAAGTCAGAGCTGAACAAGAGGAAAGTCATCCTAAACTGGATGTTAAAGAAGGGGATGCGGCGTTATCTCGAGATAGGAAACGTCCTAAGGGAATATTATTCGGATAGTGAGCGGCTCTTCAAACGTGCCTTGGTGGAGAGCTTATGAAGAAGAGACTCGGCCTCAAACTACCCGAACTCTCTACATTAGCGTTCAGAGTGTTTGGAAGATGGTCTGAGCTGATCATAGTCTACTTCGAGGACTTGGAGATGGACATAAAGAGGGCAGGGATGAAGATCTCGCTCCTTCGGTATGTGAGCAGGATGCTTTTCTTAACCACCATGGCATTCATATTGTCCTTCTCCGCCTCATTGCTGATCTTAGTTACGAGAACCGCCCCAATCTATGCCATTACGGGCAGCGCTGGTTTAGGCACACTAGCAGCCGGTATAACATTCTGGGTGATTTACATCCTGCCGAGCATCCTTGCCAGCAGCAGGAAGGGGCGGATTGAGCGGACGCTAAACTTCGTAGTCAATTACATGGCCATCCTTTCGGCTGCTGGAGTCACCCCGGAGAGGATCTTCAAGAGCATCTCCACATCAGACATAGATCCAGTGATAAGAGATGATATAGCAGACGTGGTGAGGAGAATGGAGGTTACAGGCGACGACTTCTACACGGCCCTGCGGAGGAAGGCCGAAGAGACCCCCTCAAGGCAGCTCTCCGATCTCTTAAGGGGGTTCCTCATGGTCAGCAAGACAGGAGGGGACCTGAAGAGGTACCTCTACACGCAGGCAAAGTACTTCATGAGGGCGAGAAGGATAGCCTTAAAAAAGGGACTGGATCAGCTCGGTGTCCTCGCAGAGGTGTATGTAACTGCAGGGATCGTCCTTCCACTTGTTGTGGTTATAATGCTCTCGACTATGTCTTTGATTGGAGGGGGAGGGATTAATCTAGTTTTGTGGTTGTATTTCACCGCCTTCCTCCTTATACCAATCATATCTATAATACTATTATTGTTGATAGACCTAACAGTCCCGAAGGAGGAATAATTTTGCCCTATGTGAAAAGAAGGGAAAAGTACATGCTCTACGGGGTGAGCGTCTCATGTGGATTTATCGTAGGGCTCATAGGGTACATTGTGAGTCTCGTGAACATGCGGCTTGGGGACTACATAATGGTTATAGCGACGATCATAGTTCTGTTTCCCATAGCCTCGCTCGATTACTTGGAGTTCAGATGGAGGAATGCCATAGAGGAAAGGATGTCAGACATCTTATACGATATAGTCGAAGGTCAACTTTCTGGCATGAGCTTTATCAGAGCCCTGCAGAGTGCAGTCTCAAAGGATTATGGGGTGGCCTCGAGAGAGCTGAGGCGCGTGCTCGCTCAGATAAAGCTGGGTCTGAGCCTTGAAGAAGGATTTAAGGGCTTTGCAGAGAGAACTGACTCAAAGCTCGTCAAAAAAGTGAGTATCGTTATATCAGAGACGAGCAGGTTCGGGGGGGATGTTTCTAAAGTAATTAGGAGCCTAGCGGACTACATAAATAGCATAAGGTTGATTAACCAAGAAAGGAGGAACACCATGCGGATGTACGTGGGCGTGACCTACATTGCTTTCGGGGTTCTCGTAGTTACAATAATTATACTTTTAAACCAATTCTTCATACCAATAATTGGGCTCAGTGGAACAGTGATGTTTAGGGCGCAGGCAAGCTATGAAGAGTATAGAAGGATCTTCTTTTACCTAACGGTCGCTCAAGCGATATCATCAGGTCTAGTGGCAGGAAAGTTGGGGGAGGGAACGATCTCTGCTGGGCTTAAACACGTAACGATAATGCTGTTTTTGACGCTCTTGGTCTTTTCGATTTTGGTACTCTGAGCGGTTGATCCTCTCAACGAATAAAGTCGGAAGCTTCCAGCGGTCGCCTTAGGCTTCGCGCTTTGTCGCATCTGCCAGTTCGGGGTGCCAACCTTTAACACCGTGAGCGGGAAATCCCGCACCCTTCAGGGGCGGGATGGGGGCGAACGAAACCTCTTCACATTCTCCCATGAGATCTATCTTCGCTAGGCGTGGGGGCAGGCCGAATTTACGCCTGT
>CAZZJY010000052.1:0-3741 GCA_964654895.1 uncultured Nitrososphaerota archaeon | reverse complement strand
CAGGGAAGGTCCGAGGCCCGCGCGCCCGCTGTCCAGGGGTTCTGGCAGGGGACCCCCTTGCGGGTGCCAGCGGGGAAGGGCGGGACCAAAAGCCACGTAGCCGCCAGTCTCGTCCTCTAAGATCATAACGTCGAACTCACGCATGTTCATTGTAACCACCCGTTTTCAAGGTATAATGATATAACAACTCCGGGGATATGGACTTTTACTCGGTCTCGAGGGAGCGCCGCCAATAGCTTATTCAACTCATCCAACCCTCGCCAGCTGGATCTTGCTGTACAACACAACTACCTTCACCTTCTCCTCGGCCTGCACCGGGAATGCGACCGCCTCCCTCTTGATGTCCCGCTCCAATTCCCGTTGAGCCTCGGGTTCGGTCAAATTTTAGGATGTTTGAAAATAATGTGTTTTTCAATTCCCTAAACCTCACATCATCGTGCATTTGGAAGACCGAACCTCTGCCTATTACAGCTTAGGGAATAGGATTATGACCTGAGCTACCCCGGCTGAGACTACGGGTTTTATGCTCCCATATTTAATTGCAACATGTTATCTTTGGTTAATACATTTAGCCTGTTGTAGTCACATGCTGCTCGCTTCTTGTAAATCCTTAACCTCGCATTGTAGGGCTCGAAGTACTGGAGCGAATCTCTGTTCAACACTTCGCTCATTCCGATAACGAGATATCCTCTTGGTTTTAATGCTGTCCAGAACTTTTCAATCAAATTCTCCTGAATCTCCTTGGGAAAATATATCATCAGATTTCTGCAGAGCAAAAGGTCGCAGTTTGTGAAAACCCGGTCTCGAACGACGTCGTGCCTCATGAAGCTGACCATCTCCTTCAACTTGGGGGAGATCCGGTAGAGGTCCCCCTTCTCCTTCAAGAAGTACTTGTAAAGGAGGTGTGGCGGAAGGTTTTTGAGCGATTTTTTATCGTATAAGCCGTTGGTCGCGACATTTAATGCGCCCTCATCAACATCCGTCGCAATTATCTTAACATTGTCACCACCGCGATTGGCATTCTGAGACATCTCAGAAATGAGCATCGCGATTGAATATGGCTCCTCCCCGCAGGAGCACGCGGCACTCCATATCCGCACAAAATTTTTCCCGCTCAAAATCTCGCCCAAGATGCGCTGAAGTTCAACCCATAGGGGAGGATCCCTGAAGAACTCGGACACGTTTATGAAGGCCGAGTCCAAGAGTGTCTTCGCCTCTTCGAGGCTCCTCTTCAACAAGGTATAATACTCATTCACATTTTTCGCCCCGGTGTTTAGAATCCTGGCTTTCACCCTGCGCTTGAGAAAATCTTTCTTGAAGTGGCTGACATATATCCCGTGAGCTTCCAGAAGCTTGATTATGTGGTTAATTTCTCCATCACTGATCTCCTGAGTGTTTTGCATGCGGCACCACCTCCTTTTTAGATATTATTTGTTTCCGGGGTCGGGTTCAGCTTCGAATATTCAACAGTCACCTCCCCCTTTTCTAGGTCAAATAGGACGCTTCTTCCTTTGCTCCCGCCGACGCGCTCCTTTATTATTAATATGTTCATGCTCCTGAGCAGTTCGCGCGCGACCTTTACGTTTCTTTCTCCGATCGAAAAGTCCCTCGTGTTCAGGACATTCGATCCCCCGATCAGTGCGCCGACATTGTCGTCCATGCGGGAGCCCAGCTTTTTCATTGCCATGATCATTTCGCTTATTCCCGTGTCCACGTACTTTCCACCAGCACCACCACTCATGCTGGCACTCGAGCCGGCGCGGATGCCAAAGCCAGCGTCTGCACCCGCACCAGCACCCACATTTACACCTATACCTGCGCCTAGACCTTGACTTGCACCCGTAACTGTACATAAAAACTTACCCGCACTTGGACCTGAATTTTCACCTTTCTTGGTGCAGCATGGGAGCATTGCGTGCAGGATCCCCCCGACTTTGGTTCGATTATCGTAAAGGATGACTGCCAGGCAGGAACCCAGCGACCACGTCGCCATTAAGCAGGGGCCTTTCGAGACCGCATACTCTCCCATGTTCACGTTCAGGTATCTGTCGTAGCTTCTTTCGATCCTGCCAACCTTGAACTTGAGCAATCCCAACCAGATTCCCTCCTGCCTATCTTGACGCCAAAACCATCATGTTTACCAGGTCTATCTGGGGCGAATCGCAGCTCAGCGTGAACTTGATTATCTGAATTTTGTTTGAGGTGAAAGCCTTGATCTCTTTGAATAGCCCCTTTAATTCGTCTGCGGTAGAGTATATCACGATTTTTGGAATAGTGTAATCTACAGGGGTCCCAGTCCAGTTCGCCAGCTCAGAAACGAAGGTACCTACCATTATGTTACAGATCTCTTCAAGGATTGACTCTTCGAATTCATTCACAATCCTCATGTGCCGGCCAGTCAGCAGGAAGGAGAGTTCGTCGCTGCTCGCCATATCGGTTGTGACTATGAAATACCCTTCAACCCCCGTTGAGAGCCTCGATATAATTGTGAGGTAAAAGTAGTGGAAATCATTGTTGAAGAGTTCGTCTGTTAAATCTCCTTTCTCTACACACCCCACTTTAATGTCCGTGATCTTGAACTTGACGCCCAGCAAGAGGTTCATCGCGTCTTTGGTCTTCTCGATGAGTTCCCTCTCTACGTTGATTGGGGCATATCTGAGCTCCTGGATGGGTATCCCCATCCTCATCTCCATAGTCGTCCCCTCCGCGTGGTCATGTTTTTACTGCGGAGGTACCACAGGTTACCTGTTCAACAGCAATCGGCTCCTTCATGTGCCCGAGCAGCCCGAGAACGGTCCTCCACAGTTCCTCTGGGATGAAGGGCTTGCTCAGGTACGCTGAAGCCCCTTCCTCCTTTGCTTTGTATATAGCCCACCTCTGGCTGTTTGCGCTCAGCACCAGGATTTTGGCGCTCGGATCTATTTTCTTGATCTCTCTCAAAGCGGATAGCCCGCTTATGCCCGGCAAATTCAGATCCATTATGACCAGTTCTGGTCTTTGGAGTGCGTAATGCCTCACCGCATCTTCGCCCTTTTCGGCCTCTATAATATTCTCAATACCCTTCTTGGAAATTGTCGATGATATTACCTTGCGCATGAAGGCAGAATCATCAACAACCATCACCCTGGGTCTTCTGGCCTCCAAATTAATCCCCTTTAGATCTCGGCTAAGATTTCCTCCTGCTTGAGCTTCATCTCCTTGATCCGCTGCGGGTTGTTCACGGTCACCTCATTCATCAGCTTGACCACATCTAAGAGTATCACCAAGTTTGCTTCCGTTCTGATTATTCCGGTTATGAATGTATTAGCGCCGCTCGATGCTAGTGCTGGGGTCTTCACCACCTCCCTGAGCGGGGTTGTCACGACGCCCACTACCGAATCAACGATCAGTCCCACAACATCTGAGTCGAGCTCTACCATTATTATCCTTGAATTTTCGTCCATTGGGTGCTGCTCCATTCCAAAGACCTTTCGGAGGTTTATTATCGGGGTTATCTGACCTCTCAAATTTATGACACCTTCGACGTAGTCTGGAGCGTTGGGCACTTTCACGCAATCCTTCACCTTTATTATCTCCTTTATCTGGTGCACGTCGATTCCGTACATTTCCCTGCCCAGCGAAAACGCTATGACCTGTAACTCCGTTTTACCACTCAACTCAATCACCCATTCTAAAATTAAAAAAACTGGATTTTAAGAAACTTGAGATCAGGCGACTGGCGATCGCCGTCTCAATCATATC
>CAZZJY010000051.1:0-4784 GCA_964654895.1 uncultured Nitrososphaerota archaeon | reverse complement strand
ATTTAGGAGGGTCACTGGCTTTTTGAACCTCTCACCGAGTATGCCGAGGGGGAGCGACCTTATGGATGTGTGAGGGGAGAACACTATAGTTGAACTTTTTAGGTCTAGCTTGCCAGCTGCCGCTATCCCGATCCCACTGATCTCCCCGAGGGACTCGCCAGATACCTCGAGTATCAAGCTTTCAAGCTGATTAAGTATTGAAGTGTTGTCCGCAAAAGGGTCCACCGGGACGACCACTTTTTTCAGGATAATTCCCTCTTCAGTTCCAACAGCAGCCCTGATCCAAGTTCCACCCATATCGATGCCCACAGAGTACTTCATCAGATCACACTCTCGGTTTCCACGATCCACTTTTGTACTCTCCAAGGACGAGCTCATATAACTTAATAGTCTCATCCGCAGCCCTCTCCCACGTGAATGTCCCGAGACTCTCACGGGCATTCATGGCAAGCCTCCGGCAGAGTTCGGGGTTGTCAACCAAAAGGTTTATGGTTTCCGCTAACGCGCTGGAAGACCCAGGATGGAATTTTAAGCCGTTGTGACCATGCTGGACGATCTCGTCCAGACCTCCTACCGCCGAGACTATTACTGGAACGCCCAAGCCCATAGCTTCTAGGGCAACTATTCCGAAGGGCTCATAGAGGCTTGGAAAGATCGCGACTGTTGCAAGCCTGTAGAGCGCATGGAGCACATCGTCAGGGACATGCCCCAAGAAGTATACCTTTTCAGAGATGCCGAGTCTTATGCTCAAGTCCACCAAATAAGGCTTCATGGAGCCGTCTCCGACGAATATAAACTTTAGGTCCCCTCTCCTGAGCTTGCTTGCAGCCTCGAGTAGGAGGTGAGGGCCTTTTTCGTAGACGAGCCGCCCTACGTAGAGGACTATCTTCTCGTCATCCCTAGCATAATCCCTCCGGTTTATTGTTGCAGTTTTAGGGAAAGAGTCGGGCGCATAGCCATTGGGAATCTGGACGATCTTGTCTGAAGGGCAGCCAAGGAAACGGGAGACTTCACTCACCATATACCTACTGCAGCAGATCACCCGCCACGCCTCGTAGGAAAGGAGCCACTCTATATCGTGGATGTGTCGCTCATGTTCATTCTTCAGGCTGCCGCCCCTCCTGCCCAGCTCTGTGGAGTGAATGGTGGCTAAAAGAGGCTTTCTCATAAAATGTTTAAGCGCTATTCCAGATGTTGCTGTGAGCCAGTCATGGACGTGTATCAGGTCAAAGTCCCTGAGTCTTACGGCCCGCTCCACCATTAGGAGGTTCAGTCCGTGTATCCAAGATGTGAAGTCGGGGTACCTCAGGGAGTAGGGGTTCACCCGCATTACCCTGACACCATCAACAATCTCTTCAGAGGGAGATGATCCGTCGGTGAAGGTCAGTACCTGCACCTCGATGCCCTTGGAAGAGAGAGCCCTCGAGAGGTGGAAGACGTGCCTGCCGAGCCCACCGACGATGTGGGGAGGGTACTCCCAGCTCAACATTATTACACTTGGGCTCAGCCTAAAAACCTCCTGTAGGTTTCTAAAATTGTGTCAGGATCGTTCCCCAAGACAACCCTCCCCCGGTCTATGCCGTACTCTTTTGCCAGATGCTCGCGCATCCTTGTATCTTTGACAAAAAGCCTTTCCGCCCTCTGGAAGCAGTGCCGCTCCAAGTCGAATATGCCCAGGCTCAGGATGGATTTCAGGGAGCCAGACCTTGTGATCTCGGTCGTGTACACGGACATGAGAAGGGGACATCCAACATATGAGGAGGCGTAGGCTGAGGCGATGGAGCTAATCCAATCATGAGAGTGAATTAGTGAGGCCCCCCCATAATCGTGGAGGGCTTTGGCCGCAGCCCGCACTAGGTCAAGGTTCAATAGATGGGCGTATGTCAGGATGTGAGGATGGGTCCGGACCGATTGTCCCGCCTTGTAGATCCTTATCCCATCAGTTTCGAACACTCCATCTGAGTCCCCCCTCACCACTAGTATTGTAGGATAACGCGAGGCTATTCTTGGAAGGATATCAGAGAGTTGCTTTGAGAGATCGCCTACCACGAAGGGAGGGTACTCCCAGGTGATGTGAATGATGGGCTTCATCGTCCGCCCTCAGGTGTATACACTTCTTATCACAGATATCCCAAGGCTGCTGAGGTAGTATGCTCCCTCTCGCTCAATCACATATCCGTGTGAAAGAAGCTCCCTAAGCGCCTCTCTCAATTCATCGTTTTTTAGGTCAGAAAAACCTCTCAGGTCGTCTATCCTCTTTGCTGACTCTGTGTTGACAGCTGAGATGTTGTGCATGGTGAGGAGGAGGCGCATGGACGGCGTGAGTTCATAAATATCCCGCATGGAGATCCCCAATAATTATTTACTACCTCTGGAAATAACTCTTTCTAATGCTTGGAGGGGAGTTCATTGCAGCACCTGCCAGAGGTGGAGGTCGGGGTCCATGAGGATCAGGACTGGGACTTTGCGAGAAATAAGCAGGTTCTATTGAAGGCGAGTATGGGGGAGTGGTCATCATCAGTTTTCTCCGTAGAGGTCTTCCTTGAGAAAGAAAGGTTTGTGGGTCCAAACAGGGATTTCTCCTACCAGGGGCTGCTGATCTCAAAGGAGGGGAGGGTTTACAAGCTGCTGGACGGGATCATGTTCTCCATGGGGGGAGGCTGTGCTGAAAGGGTCTTTGTTGGACCTTACAGGGTGAAGTACATTTACACTGATTTGGAGGTAGAGCTGAGTTTTGTGGAGGACTCCTTCCAAGCGAAATTCAGTAGAGAAGGCGTCAGAGTTTTGCCATTTTTTGATATCAGGGGCGCAAATGGGGAAGAGATCTCCGGCGTTAGAATCGCGCCCCAAGGGAGATGGTTGATGGTCTCCTTCGAGGATTTGAGGGCTGCTGTCGGCCCATTCAAAGAGATCGAGGGCGCAGATTATTCCACAGAGTGGGTGTACAAGCTGGGCAGCGGCTTTAGATACATTGACCCGGAAGGTTACATAAGGTTCGTGAGGGAGAGGAGGAAGGTTCATGCGCCAGCTTTGTGCGCAGTTGAAGGGAGAGAGCTTAGAGTGGTTGTAGATGGTTTGAAGAACGATGAGGCAGTGAAAGATCCTTCATGGATGAGCAGGGTATATTTTTTGGAACCCAGACTCCGCAACATAATGATTCTCAGGCTCTCTACCCTGAGGTGTTTCGGCTTGTCCGTCCAGGGGAGATGGTTCCCGGAGGCGGGCTGCTGGTGGTTCAGGTTTCCCTGGATTAGGGACGCGCTCGAGGGGATAATAAACAATTTTCAAGTTTACACGAAGATCTTTTCATGGGAGGAGAGAGTTAGCACTCTTGCCGGAATGCTGATGAATATGCTTGAGGAGAAGAGGAGCCTCCCAAACATCATAGGCGGCGAGGGCTGCTCTGCGGACGCACCGCCACTTCTGCTCTACTTGTGCGCTCTATTGGGAGGAGAGCTGAGAGAAAGGGCGGCTTCTTTGGCTGTGGAACTCTTGGATGAGATGGAAGCAATGGACATGGTATGGAAGGGGCCCCCGGTTTTGAGGGGAGGGCTCGTTGCGTGTGCCCCGTACCAATCATGGACAGACTCCATCGTAAAAGGCAGGGCTTGCAGATTGCCCACCGAGTGGGACAGCACCGAGCACTCTCTGCCCAAATACTACCTCCCGGAAGTTAACGGTTATTGGATAAGAGCTTTGAGGGGGCTTTACAGCGGGATGTCGGACAATAAATCAGAGTCGGGCAAAAGGCTTGCGGAGAGGCTCAAAGAGATGGAAGGAGCTTTCAGGCAGATGTTTTGGAATGGGAGGTTCATCTCGGACATCGTGGACTGCGAGAGTAACAGAAGGTCTGAAGAGCTAACTTCAATGGGTATGGTCGGGATGGTAATGGCGATCCACCTATTCAACAAAGATGAAGTTAAAACCGGGTACCAGAATTTTAGAAGGCTAGTGGTGAACAGGACTCTGAGGGTGCTCGGCGACGCTACCCTCCCCTTCGGCGTGGCCATATCCAAGAGGGTGGAGCCATATCTTGGGGACGTGGAATACCATAGATCTGCAATCTGGCCCAGAGACACCCCTTACCTAATAAAGCTACTTGAAATTATGGGGCTGGAGATCGAGATCAGGGGGATCTTGTTGAATAACCTTGACCACATGATCTCCGAGGGGGCGCTCCTTTATGAAAGCGAATTGTTCGGGCATCCTGTTGGGAGGAACCCTCATCCCTCTGAAGGGAGCATGAGCCCCATCCCCTTGAAGAATCCTGCCCAGTACTGGAGCCACTGGTGTGACCCTTACATAAATAGGTTCATTAGACCGGCTCAGGATTGGCAGGTGATGACGTGAGCTACCTGCGGCTAAAAGCCTGTGGGCTTCCCGCGTTTAGAGTAGGCTTTACGCCTATCTCCTCATCTGCTGGTTCGGGGGGCTCACATCTCCCCCATCCCATAGAGCTCATTACCCTATGAGCTATGTTTATGCATGCGTTTAAATCCCTATCGTATTCCATTCCACATTTTGGAGATTTAAATATTCTTCCTTTGACTTGGGCAACATGCCCACACCTGTGACATGTTTTAGAGGTATTCTTAGTTTCCTTTCTTGTTTTCTTCGAAGCTCTTCAGAATTTCAACACTCTTGTCCCTCGCAGTCTGGATTAGGGCTGTGTTAAGGCTGAAAAGCTCTTTGGCTCTCTCATAGCAATTTTTCGTGAAGAAAGCTCTTTGATTTGGAGTTGAAGCGGAGATACCACCTCACAAGCCCAGAGTATTCGCTGAGGG
>CAZZJY010000050.1:0-5286 GCA_964654895.1 uncultured Nitrososphaerota archaeon | reverse complement strand
AAGCAAAAATAAAATAGACGCAGTCAATGTGGATTATTTCTCTAATTTTATAAAGGAGTTGAAGAAGACGACCAAGGTCGCGGGCATACATATCATGACGATGGGCTATGAGTCAATCGTTGGCAAGATAGCTGATGGGTTACGGAACGAAACGCGCAAAGGGAACTAATTTTCGGTTTGACGTTGGCTTGAGCCCAAAAAATGGTGGGCCCGTCCGGACTCGAACCGGAGACCTTCGCCGTGTGAGGGCGACTTTAGGCCATGCGGGTGTCCTAACCAGACTAGACTACGGGCCCTTGTATTGCTAAGCTGTGATAAGATAGAAAAACCTTTTGTTAGCGCTTGAGTTCCCTTCTCTTTGGACGCAACTCCTTGCTTCTGCAACGTCTGCACTTCTCGGCTGACATTGGATTTCTTGCCCCGCATCTCCTGCAGATCTTTATGTAGAGCAAATGTTTCTGGGCAATCTTCAATTTTTCAGGATCTTGGACGGGCATTGAAATGCACCAGTTTTTCTTTCACTCAAGATCTCCCGTATTATAAATTTTTCTTCCAAAACTATGAACTGCCCCCAAATTGGCATTTGGAATTCATTTTAAGGTCGAGATTATCACATGGGATGACGTGGATTCAACGCCCTCAATTGAAGAAACTCTCTCAAGGAAAGAGTCGAGCTGGGATTGTGGCACCATGGCAATGAGATCAATTTCGCCAGTAACCCTAAATAGCCTGAGGGAGGGCAGAGACTTTATGATCTCATAAACCTGCTCCCTCTTTGAGGGGACCACCCTCAAAAACACAAAAGCCTCGGAGGTACCAGCACCAAGAATTTGAAGGGCTTTCCTTGTGAGATCTATGAAGCCCCTGCCGGTTCTAATAAGACCCTCTTCCCTTAGGCGGCGAAGGTGTATATTGAGGGCCTGCCTCGTGATGTTAAGCTCCTTAGCCAATTCATTTTGGGTCTTCTTTACTGTGAAGACCGTTGTGCTATCGCTTATCTTGAATAGCATCCTCAGGATCTGTATTTCTCTATCTGTGAGGGATGATGACAATGCCAAGCAAACCACAACTTTACTTTTGTAAAGTCTTATATAATAATTTTAAGTTGAGAGACCAAAATATATTTATTCAAGAATTCAGTTTAAACGTTGAGTCCTTTTAAGTACTTGGAGGGGCGGAGTTGTCGAAAGAGACAGAGATACTCGTGGGAAAGAAGCCGCCAATGAACTATGTCCTAGCTTGCCTCACAGCATTCCATGAAGGGGCGAGCGAAGTCGTTGTAAAGGCCAGAGGACAGTCAATAAGTAAGGCTGTCGATGTTGTCGAGGTTATCAGAAGAAAGTTTATGCCAGATGCGGAGATCAAGAAAATTGACATCGGTACAGATGAGATCCCCCTCAAAGACGGGCAGGGGAGCCGTAGGGCGAGCTCGATATCGATAAAACTGGGTAAAGTAAAAAAAAGTAAAGCGAAGTGAGTGGTTTGAGGACCCCTATCTGCTTCTTCTGTGCAAAAAGCGGGGTGCTGTGCCCGAAGTGTCAGGAGAAGCTGGATAGGGGGGAGATTTCTAAGGCGGATATTGAAATATCAAAGTGGTTTATTGAACATGAAATGAAGAATCCGCAGATTAAGGATTATACCATACACAAGACTGTAGAGCTGCCACGAATGATAATAGTTATGGTGAGTGGTGGTAAGGGCTCAAATAGAGCATTGTTGAGCAAGTTGAGCAAGCAGTTAAGCGAGGAGAAAAAGATAGCCGTCAGAATAATAGAGAAGAGCTCGAGTATAAAGAGGCTCCTAGAACAGATAGTTGTCCCAGCCAGAGTGATAGGGGCGAACACGGTGTGGCTGCCTGACGGTAGCTGGGAGAGCACCATAAGGATACCGAGGAGCGATATTAAGAAGATGCCCGTAGATGCCAGATCGGCAGAAGAGGCTATTAAGAAGCTCACAGGCGAGACCATTCACATAATCTTTGAGTGATGTTGGCAGAGTGTGTTGGAAATGCCAATTAGGACCCACTACACGTCACAGATAAAACCAGAAGATGCAGAGAAGGAAGTCACAGTGGCAGGCTGGGTTCACCGAATAAGGGATCTTGGGAACCTAAAGTTCATAATATTAAGGGACAGGGAGGGGCTCATTCAAATAACTTTGAAGAAGGGAGTGACAACCCAAGAGCTAATCGATCTCGCCGAGAATATAAAGGACGAGTACGTCATAGCGGTCAAGGGAGTTGTGAAAGCAAACAAGATAGCCCCTAAGGGGAGAGAGATATTACCCAAGGAGATAGAGATCCTTAGCAGGACCGTGTCCAACCTTCCAGTCTCGGTATCAGGGAAGATAGAGTCAAACCTGGATACGAGGCTCGACAACAGGGTGCTAGACCTGAGAAGACCAGAGGTGTTGGCGATCTTCAAGATACAGTCCAAGCTCGTCGAGGGGATGCAAGACTACCTGAGGGAGGACGGATTTCAGCAGATATTCACGCCATGTTTGATGGGTGCGGCCTCTGAGAGCGGAGCAGAAGTTTTCCCGGTCGTCTACTTCAATAAGAGTGCATTTTTAAGGCAGGATCCCCAGCTCCACAGGCAACTCGCGGTTATAAGTGGTCTTGACAGGATATATGACCTTGGACCGAGCTGGAGGGCAGAGCCAAGCCACACGCCGAGGCACCTCTGCGAGCACAGAGGTTGTGCTGTTGAGCTTGGTTTCATAAGGGACGAGTATGAGGTCATGAAGGTTGAGGAGAACCTAGTAATTTCAGGGGTCAGAAAAGTCAAGGAGGATTGCAAAGAAGAGCTAGAGATATTGGAAAGGGAGATCGAAGTCCCAAGTTCTCCCTTTCCGGAGTTGAGGTTCCCTCAGATATACGAGATCTTGGAGGAGTTTGGAAAGAAGATACCATTCGGTGAAGACTATGACAGGGAATCCGAGACGATCCTAGCAAAGTACGTGAAGGAAAAATACAAAAGTGACTTCTTTTTCGTCAACAGGTTCCCCTTCAAGGTTAAGCCCTTCTATGTTATGAGGGTGGATGACGAGCCACAATGGGCAAGAAGCGTGGATCTGATTTACAAAGGACTGGAGGTCAGCTCTGGAGGTCAGAGGGAACATCGGTATGAGAAGATAACAGAGCAGTTGAGGGAGAAAGGGATAAGCTTAGTCGGCATGCAGTGGTTCACGGAACATTTCAAGTACGGGGCGCCGCCCCACGGCGGGTTCAACATAGGTATAGAGAGGATGACAATGCAGTTACTAGACCTGAGCAATGTGAGGGAGGCGGCTCTGTTCCCCCGGACGCCAGAGCGACTGCTGCCGTAAATCACCTCTGTGAAGGGTAAGAGTCCTTCCAGCTAAGGTTGGTGGATTGCTTCCTCCCCAAATTAAAAATGGACCTCCGACCGAGCATTGTTGAAAGAGAAAATGCTGTGAGAGGCAAATTTCTTAGGCCACTTCTAAAAGCCCGAGTTTTTTGGATCTTCTGGTTTCATTATCTCTCTTAGCAGGATGGTTGCGTAGAAGCCCCTCGGCAGCATGAACCTCACAGTGATCTTTGTTTTGCCAGGATTGAGCTCGTCTCCTGAACGACTCAATATTTCAAGACCCGAGGGGTAGAAGACCGCAGGGCGCATGCCCCCTCGAAATGCCATCCCCACGACGTTTGCAAAATCACATGGTGAGATCTTTTCGCGGTCCAGAATTTTGGAGTATATTTGATGGTTTATCCCCTCCAAGTGAAGGTTGCTCCCAAGGACAGGCATCAAGAGGACAGCCCTCTTTGAGTCAACCAGCTTTCTCAATTTCTCTAAATTGGAGCATGTGGCCTTTATGGGCCGTGAGGGGTTGAGAGAGTTGTCGAGAATGGATACTGTGTCGCCCAGGTCTATGTAGTTCAAACCATAATTAGCCCACCTTTCTGAAAGTGCCAAGTTGAATAAGTAAGATCGATAAGCGTCCACAAATAGGCGGAGGAGGCGCTTCGGGAGGGATTCCAATGAGTGCAGATGGTCCGACCCCGAGAGGAGCGCCCTAATAACCTCCCGCTCATATAGTAGGAGATTAGGTATCGAGGATAGGGCTGACTGGAGATCCCACGTTGCCTTGAGGTTCTCTCTGAAGCAGAAGATTTGGCGTGGCTCGCCCTCGTAGGGCTCTGCCAGAAACTCTTTCACGGCACCCTCAAAGTCGCCCCTCACAATGTGCATGCCGACCTTGTGCGTGTTGGGTCTGGTGGTTCCGAACCTCTGGTGCCCAAAGTAACCAGGCAACCAGCTCAGGCGGCAGAGCGTGTCAACTGGCGTCCCTTCACAATTCAGCGACCTTATAGTTATTGTGAACCTGTTGCCCTTCAGTTCGCCGGGTCTGACTTCCCACCTAGAGGTCCCAACACCCCAAACCTCCAAGTTACTCAGCCTAATTGGCTCTGTTAATGGGCGGCTGATGGAGATGAGCTGGTATGTGACCGCCCTCCTGTCCTTTATGCCGGCGAATGAGACCTTTGCCGAGAGGCGCCTCTGGAGCAGAGCTATAGTGGGGAGAAGATCCCTGCATATCTTCTTTAGAACGGCGAGTGTGTAGGGACCCCTGCCCCTGCTCAGTGATCTCAGCGATTCGTTGACGACATAACCTTCCGGGGTGATCTCCTCGACTAGGAAATCTTCTGGCTTGACCCGGATCTTGCCACCTATCCCCCTCCCGGGGGTGGAGTAGTAAAGAATCCCGAATGAACGCTCCAACTGTGATAAAGTCGGGATGGGGGGCATAGCTATCACAAGAGCTTCAGATGACCGGTTACCCTGTCAATGAGCCAAGCTGGGGCAGGACCGATTCCAAGGCACGTGATGGTGCCTGGCTCAAGCTGGGTCAGGCCCGCGTCCGAGATTAGGGAACTGGGGATATTCTCCTTATCTGCAGATCTCTTTATCTCCAGCAGCTCATCAAGGGTTCGCGCCTTTAGCACCACCTTCTTCTGCCCCTCCCTCATCCAACCGGATGCCCATTCAGGCCTGAAGCTTTGGGCGGCGAGGTACGAGGAGACCGATGCGTGGGCTGCCTGGGCTGCGAGTTTCCCCTTTGTCATCCTCAGGTCCTGCCGGACGACGATGGCCTGCTTGTATTCAAATTCCATAGTACGAGTTTTAAAGAGGATTGGATAAAAATGTATCGAGGGGAGTGGATGGCGCGGGAGGTCCTGGTGGGGGGAGGCGGGCCGCTCCTCCGGCCCTGAGGCGACCGAGTGGGTGGGAGAAGAGTCACGAAGGCTGCGGGGTTGCAGTGCCC
>CAZZJY010000049.1:0-2504 GCA_964654895.1 uncultured Nitrososphaerota archaeon | reverse complement strand
ATGTCCAATTGGCCGGCGAGATCAGTCAGAGTCTTATTAGCAGTGCCGCGTAGTGCATCGCGAAGGCCGGAAAGGGTGATATCCAATTTTGCCACAATTGGATCAAGCTCAACGGCTACTTCTTCAAGCCTTTGCCCAATAGGCATCTCCCCCTCCTATGCTATCCGCATTACCCGCGCAGCCGTATCTTGAGAAATAGAGCCGCTAAAGGGGTTACGGGCGGAAATCTCTGTAAAAGCCTTAGCCAACTCCTTGAAAGAGATTGAACGGTATGCTCCACCAGACCCAAGTGGATCGTAGGCCCCATAAATTCGCACACAAACATCAACGTATTCCCGAGCGAAATCTTCACGGGTAACTTGCTCCGCCAAAGGAAGCAGTTCCAACAAGTATTGTAACCAGATGCGATAACGATCGGCTTTCTCCTTATCGCTACCGCCCTTAGGATAAAGAGTGCTCCAAGCTTCATTTAAGATGGACTGAATGGGAGATGGAACTTCCAAGGGGAATCGCTGCCAAAACGCTGTTACATGGGCAGGAGTATTGTGAAAACGATAGTCTTTAATGCTGTCCACAAAAGGCTGGACAGACTTTATAAGCGATAACATATCAATGTTGCGAGATACAGCATCGCGCACCTGAGCTAGCAACACCTTCTTTTCCGTTGCAATTTTAGATTTGGAAGATGCAAAGAGAGTGGCTATACGTTGATCAAGTAATGTTGTGTTAGTGGGGGCCATGTATTGCAAAAGTTTTTGCTGATATGATGCGGGCAAAACTGTTGCTCCCTTCAGTGAAGCGATAAATAGATATCCCGGTTGTGTCCCACCATATTGACGTGGGAATGCGTGCTTATAGATAGTATGACGTGGTAAGTATCCAAATGCTACCCAGGTGCGGAAGAAGGAGCAGAGAATGGGGTGTTTAATCCTTTCTAGTGCAAACTCTATTGGTTTTTTGTCGGGTCTTACTACACCTACTTGGTAAGACGAGACTAGTTGGGGTTTGTAAGTAAGCAATGTAAACGAAGGAGCTAACAACCATTCAACAGGCCCGCCTTTGAGCGCCCATGTACTAGCAGCTGTATAAAGCTCATCGGCTGTCGGGTCTCCTATAACTAAGTCTAACATTCTTCTGCCCACATCATAAATCACCTCGTTCTCTTCATAGCCTATAGGCCAAAGGTATTCCAACTTGCATTCGTAGTACGGCCCTAAACTAATCACCTTACAATCGTAAGCGTATCGAAGCGGGGCAATATACCCGTCGCCAACGGTTCCACAAATGGCGTATTTTTCTCTGATGATATCCAAATAAGAGCGAGGCAAAGAGGCCAAGATTTGTGATTTTCTCATCTGGCCAATACTAGACCTGATCTGTGCATAGAGGGCCTGAGCACTATCAAAATCAGACTTTTGCTTTCCAAGAGCATAGGCAGTCAATTTCCGTAAAACCTCGGCAAACTGTACGGCTATATTGGATTCGGCAATGGGCGGAGTGGTAGGTGGAGTAGTAGGTGGAGTGGTAGGTGGAGTAGTAGATGGAGTGGTAGGTGGAGTGGTAGGTGGAGTAGTGGGTGGAGTGGTAGGTGGAGTAGTGGGTGGAGGAGATTCAGGCTCAGTCGGTGCTGTAGGACTAACAACCCCCAACTGCCTAAGTTTGCGGTACAGGAAATAACCTGCAATGCCAGCTCCCCCCAAAAGGATCAGGGTCTGTGTTTCGCGTTCTTTAGACATCGCTCCTCCCTCCTTGGGATTTTAATCCCGCTTGGCCAGTAAAACCATGAGCAAAACCAGAGCTGCTGCTCCGGCAAGCAGATAGGGCCAATATTTTTGGGTCATTGCTGCAAGAGTAGTAGACGGAACAGTAGAAGAAGCAGGTGGTAATGCCGGGGGCGTAGGCGGTGGAGCGGTAATCTGTGTGAGCGCGAATGAAGTAATGGCATAGAATGTTTGTCTGTCTAGCAGTGGGTACTGAATAATTTCAGGGTCAGTAAAATAGCAGGTTTTGATCCGAGAAACAACGGGAGATCGTAGCAAGGGGAAAACGAATTGGGTGAAGATAATGTAAGTATCATCCGTCGTTTTGGGGTAGTACCCGTCGCGACTGGCTGTAGGTCTGGTCAGATAGCGGAGATTCTCCGAGAAAAAGTCATGATAGCGAGCAATGTAGGTTTTCCCATCTGTTAAGCTAACTAGAAGCGCATCTTTCATATACTCCGCCCACGCACGTCCATGGCTAATTATGGGCCCGTAAGAAGACTGGCTAATTACTGCCCCAGGGGTATAGTCAGCCAACTTGTGCGATATCTCGTAAATAGTTGGCCATTTAGTGCCATATTTATCGCGTACTTCTTTTAGTTCTTGTTCAAACTGGTACTGCCAAGAAGGGTTTGTATACAGAGCAACAGCGGTCGGGGAAACCGTGAGATTTTGAGTAATCGCTGAAATAATGTTTTCAACCTCCATCTTTGGCCTCCTTGTAGCATCTCACATGGAAGGCTT
>CAZZJY010000048.1:0-3119 GCA_964654895.1 uncultured Nitrososphaerota archaeon | reverse complement strand
TATTTGAAAGAAAAAAAGGGATTGATCACATCAAAGCTCACCCTGACGAAAGCAGGTCTGGAAGCGTACAAAGAGTACAAGAAATCGCCATAATCGGAAAGTGAGGTCTCCTGATCACAAAGGCAATAGTGAGGGTCTGCGGATCAAACAAAAAAATATCCCGCCTCTATGAACTCGGCGTTGGTGGACTTGGGGCACTGTCAGTCCCTTTTGTTCTACTATCCATAACTTTCTTCTTTGCTTATGGGTCTATCCCTGACCTCCTTCTACCCTCTCTTGGGAATCCCCTATCCTTCGTGGTTTTAATCTCTTCGCTCATTTTAGGTCTGGTTTTGCACGAGTTTTCTCACGTGGTCGTTCTTGCCAACAGGGGGGTCGAGAGTATCTCCATTGGAATATCAATATCAGGCATCTGGGGGGGATTTGTGAAGGCGGACGTATCTCCGGAAACCTACTCTGAGATCAAATTGCCATTTTACTCTAGTGGTCTTGGCTCCAATTTATTGATATTTCTACTCTTTCTACCCTTCGCCAAAATAAATCCATACTTGCACATCATATCGGCCGTCAATTTTTGGCTCCTAGTAATGAACGCTATCCCTGCGCCCTTGATGGATGGTGGCAAGGTCTTCGAGGCAACTTTCAAGAGACTGAAATTGGAGAAGTATATGGAATTGATCTCCGCAGGGGTTTTACTGCTCTGGCTTCTGATTATAATTTTGAGAATTTTCTCATTATGACGTCATACACGTTGTATGATTTTAATTTTCTTAATAGAATGAACTTAAATTTTATATCTAGATTATATATTCCATTTATATTATAATGGAGTCTAAAATATAAATTTTTTCAAAAATATTATATAGTGTACAAATACTATTAGTAATGGAGCGAAGTGGGTGAAGAATCCTATGGAAATGACTACCGCCTACTTAGTGATTATAGCCATAGCATTCTATCTATTCGGAATCTTCGTGGTCTCCAAGCGACTCGAAAAGGCTTATTTCACGCCGGATCCAAGCAGAAAGACCCCTGCTTGTGCTTTTAGAGACGACTTCGACTTCTATCCTGCTAATCCCATCTCCTTGTTTGGTGATCATTGGGCGGCAACGGCGGGGGGCGCGCCGCTGTCTGGGGGTGTGGCTATTGCCCAGTGGGGTTGGGCATCAGGCATATTATACGTCTTGCCAGTTAACATATTCTTGGGCTCAGTCCACGACTACGCCACGGGCTTTGTGATGATGCGTGAGCGTGGGCAGACCGCCAGCGAGGTCTCGTACAGGTGGATAACCCCTCTATCGGGAATTCTTTTCACATTTATTGGGTACATTGCCATAGTCAGCTTCTGTGCTGCCTTCGCGAAGCTTGTCGTTGCCGGAACTACCTCTACACCGGTCCTTTTTGTACCTGTGGTTCTGCTCGCAGTGATAGGTCCTCCCTTCGGCTATCTGCTCTATAGGAAGGGTTGGCCTATTTGGCTGGTAGGTATAATTCAGTATGCCATATTTCTCATCGCGATTTATGTAGGTATGATGTACCCGTTTAAGATGTCCGCTGAAGCGTGGTATGTCTTCCTTGCAATCGTCGGAATCTTGGCAGCCTGTCTGCCAAACTGGCTTTACTCTGAGCCCTCAAACTTCATGATGTTCTTGTACATGGCTACTGGTGTCGTCCTCCTGTTCTTGGGGGCACTTGTCGGCAACTTCCCGATAACGGACTATCCCGCGCTATTGTTCTATGACAAAGCACTGACTCCTAGCGGGTGGTTCTACCCCGGAATAACCATGATGGTCTCCTGCGGCGCCCTGACTGGCATGCACGTCTTCTGGATAGGCGCATACACCTGCAAGCGATTCCCAGAGGAGAGGTGGGTACGGATCATCGGATATGGCGGTGAAGTCCTCGAAAGCGTGGGTCTCTGGACGGCGTTCCTAGCGATGCTCGTACTTCCAGTCAGCACCTACATTCCGGCATTGAAGGCGGGCTGGACCGCTGCCTTTGGGATCGGATTTGCCAAGATCGTCGGGGCTATAATGCCCTTCGTAGACCCCACCCTCCTCAAGGTATTCGGCATGTGGATTGTGATGGTCTTCATAATGAGCACTTTCTACTCGGGCTTCAGAAACATGCGGGTCTTAGGGATAGAATTCGCCCAGTTGGTGACCAAAAGGAAGATAACGAGGTACGTCTCGGCATCTAGGTGGATCGCAGCAGTAATCACGGCTTTTCTAGTTATAGGTCTGGCACTAAGCGGTGCCTACCTGCAAATCTGGGCGCTATTCCCGATCCTCTCCACATCGTTGGCTGTCTTCTCCTTTATAATCGTCGGGGAATGGTGCAGACTACATGACAAGAATCCGATATTCTGGAGGATTGCGATGCTGGTAACGCTCCTTGGCATATCGCTCCCAGCATCTATCTACGGCGCATGGTGGAATTACAGCGCAGGGGCGGTCGTTCCTGGTACGGTCTCCCTAATCGCCGCAGTAGTCACGCTGATATACGTATTTGAGTGGGCCAGGCGCAGGTGGAGGCGTGGTTACACGCCTGAAGAGAAGGAGAAGTTCCTTAAGTTCGAGGAATTCTAAAATACCCCTTCTTTTTTTCTTTGGTGAGAAATATGACACCAAAAGAACGCACGTTCAGAATTTTGAATCGTGAAAGTGTCGACCGTCCTTCCGTCCTTTCGGCGACCCAGACTGGAACCTGTGAACTGATGGAGGTCTCCGGGGCTTATTGGCCAGATGCAAGCTTTGATCCAGACCTCATGGCAAAATTGGCTTCTG
The DNA here is from genome assembly GCA_964654895.1 of uncultured Nitrososphaerota archaeon. Taxonomy (GTDB): domain Archaea; phylum Thermoproteota; class Methanomethylicia; order Methanomethylicales; family Methanomethylicaceae; genus WYZ-LMO10. The sequence continues at coordinate 333 of CAZZJY010000048.1, read as the reverse complement.
CCGCTCACACCGTGGCTGGTCTCGAGGGCGTCCGTATACCTTTCTGCCTCACGGTCTTGGCCGAGTCGATGGGGTGCGTAATAGATCGGGGCAGGAACGATCGCCAGCCCGCAGTCGCAAAAACCCTCTACGACCAAGGCAAAACCCCTACTGCTGAAAAAATCTTGGAAAGCAGAAGGGTCCAGACAATCTTCGATGCTATACATAAAATTAAAGAGATGAGGTTTGACGTCCCTCTCATTGTGGGATTCGAAGGTCCCACCACATTGGCGGGTCACCTTCTCGGTGTGGAGCGCCTCTGCCTAATGATGATTAAAAAACCAGACGAGGTCA
>CAZZJY010000047.1:0-4105 GCA_964654895.1 uncultured Nitrososphaerota archaeon | reverse complement strand
AACAGTCGCGCCGACTCTTTCTCTGATCCTGTTTATGTTAATTCACAACATCACCATATCTGCAATTATTATCGGAGCCGCCCTTCTGTCTCTCCTCTATCTGAAGCGAACCCGAAACCCATCTGTACACACGCTACTTCTCGTCACACTCGTCATGGAACTCCTTGCAGCCGCCTATGCGCTGAGCGGCTCTCTGAAGCAATCAGTATCCCAGCTGTGCCGAATCGAATCCCCCGTCTCAGGACGATTCCGGTCTGCCCTCCTTCGGATCAGGAACGGCGTCGACCCTGTAGAATCTTTGAAGGCCGCATTCCAACGCAACCCGTGGTGCAGCGAGTGGCTCGAATCTCTGCTCAGGGGCTCGGTAAGCGATGCGCAGGACCTCTTTTCAGTGTGGAGCACCAAGGCAGAAGAGGCCATACTGAAAGTTGACGACCTTCTCTCATTTGTAATAGTCTTCTCCACAATCTTGCCAGTGATCTTCCTGATAATTTTAATGGTCTTTGGGGTGGAGCCTCCGCTTATTTACTTACTGGTGGTTTTTCAGCTCGCACTCTTTCAGGGGGTTTACCATTGGATGAGAAGTTTGCTCTCCTTACTCTGCTGAGGCCTCACCCGCTTGGGGTTGTCCTCGCGGCTGGGCTGGTCTTGACCATTCAGGACCACTGCGAATATGTTGAGGTTGTAGCCACGGGCACGGCTTACCTACTCCTCTTAAATAGCGCATTCAATCTTGAGAAGTTCAGTCCAAGAGAACGGGAGGTCCTGACGACCTCCTTCTTGTTATCATTCGCAAAAACTCTGGGAAGATCTTCGCCCGAGGCTGCCTTCTTGAGGGCGCTGGGCGCAGAAAAGAAACTGGAAACAGGTTTAGAAGGGGTAAAATCAGGGTTTGGATCGGGATCAAAAAATGGCTCATCAAAAAATGGCTCGAAAATATCGCCAGGATATACTATGGCACAAATACTTAGGCGGATAAGGGACGGCGTACCGCTTTCCGAGTCGCTAAAGCAGATAAGAGGACTGAGGGGCACCGACGCCCTGTTGCCCGACTTGCTCTCAGACCTGATCTCCTTCAGCTCCGAGGAGGCCTCCAAGAGAATTTGTAACTACGTCAAGTATCGCCAAGAAAAGGAAAGACTCAAATCCTCATTGTCAGTAAAGTTGACGGTCGTCTCTTTGAGGTTCAAGGTGCTGACCCTCATATGCTCCTCCTCTCTGGCAGTCATAGCTTTTGCATCCCCGATCTTTTATTCCATGGCAGGTTTGAGATGGACAGTGATCTCTTTGGGCTATCAAACTGCATTCTCGTTTAACGCAGACATCTTTGTCTCATCCTTATCTGCGGCGGTCTTCTCGGCATACGCATACTCCAAGCTCCTGCCGGGTGTGAGCGGACTTAGGCTCTCGATCGCGTCCGCATTATTGTTCTTTGCCACCGAAGTCACCCTAATGCTGGTTATCGGATGGCACATTTAAATATGGTCTGTTTATAACTGGGCGAAAAATGAAACGCAAGAGCGTTAGGGGCTCCCCCCTTGTGGAGGAGGGTCTGCTCCTTGGTTTGTCCATAATCACTTTGACTGTCGTTCTCTCAATAATAGTGGGTTTACTCTCCGGTGTAAAGGACACCTTCGACCTTTCGATATTCAGGGGCGAGGAATTCATGAATCAGCTTCAGCAGGCGATTCAGAAGATCCTGCAGTATTTTAGGATCGGATGAATATGCCCGTTCTCCCCTCCCTTCTCCTGTTATTGATTGCGCTCATGTTCCTTTACGGTTTTCTGGACCCGATCCTTCTCATTTCCATGTTATGCGCCTCAATTTCTATCATTATAGTTGCGTCTATACGGAGTTGGAACCTCAATCCTTTGAAGGCTTTGGGCATAAAGGGAGGCATGATAGACCCAAACCCACAAGAGGCGTACAAAGCATCAGCAATAATGCTTAATTCCCCTCCGGATGGAAGCTTGAATGGGACCAGGCTCAACTACGAGCGCCTCTCTAACTTCTCGGAGACCCTGGCATCACTTGGAGTGCCTATGGCATACGTCTCTTTTTTCTATCCCTCTGGCACCTTTGGCTCGCGTGGTCCTTCAATATGCCGAACCTTCCTTATGGTCTGGTCAAACGGAAAAGGTAGGGGTGATCGCCGCTCCTGTGATTACATATCACAACTGGAAGGGATCTGTGAGATAGCCCTCCCAGGGGTAAGTGCAAGGAAGATGGATGATCGCGATCTATCCTGCCTAATGAACTACCCCCTCCATATCGCGGTAGCCAAACTGGTAAAGCCACTGGACCATATAAGGAGCCGTCCGGGGCAGTCACCCCTCCTGCCTCCCCCTCAATCCAAAGATCCATCAGACGTTTTTCCATTCCCTGAACCCGAGGCCATAAACGGCGACGGTCCCCTCTTGGGAATGGTCCTTTCTAATGGGAAGGATATTGCGCCACTAGCTTTACATCTCAAGGATATACAGCGCCATGTCTCGATATTCGGAACAACAGGCAGCGGGAAGTCCACCACCGCCATCTCGTTAGCACTCCGCCTCTTCTCCATGGGCATCTCAGTACTCATCCTCGACTGGCATGGCGAACACACGAAAATAGTGAGGGCTGCCGGCGGAAAAGTCTATTCTCCGGGATCTGCAGAAAATGGTCTGACCATAAATCCGATGTATTGCCCCAATATGGGCGAGATAGACTTCCAGATAGAGTTCATCACCGACATCTTCTCGCAGATCTTTCAGTTCACGCCCCCTCAGGCATACATGTTCCGGGAGGCCTTGAGGTCCTCCTTCAAAGTCAAACCTAATCCGACGATTTCTGACCTAATAAACGAGCTATCGCTAATGCCAATACGCTCGAGTTGGGATCACGAGACCAGAATGGCTCTAATGCGCAGGTTAAAAATGTTCACACAGGGTACATGTGGCATGGCGCTCGATGGCGGCGACTCCTTCTTCAGGGAAGAGATCTTCAGAGGTTTGGTGTCGATCGACCTTAGCAACTTGAAGGACGTCAACAGTCGGACCATATTCTCGAACTTCGTGCTCAAGATCGTCTACGATCATGCGGTGAGTAATGAAGCACAAGGGAGATTGAAGCACGTTCTGGTAATTGAGGAAGCCCAAAACATCGTCCCACCGAGGAGGCCCGAGGCGCCCAGAACCGTCGGGGAACGCATACTCGGGGAGCTCAGGAAGTTCGGTGAGGGCGTTGTGGTCATCTCTCAGTTCCCATCCTCAATATCCCAGGAGGTCATAAAGAACACCTCTATAAGGATAATCCATACCGTGAGGTCAGGCGAAGACCTAGAGGTTTTGGGCGAGTCCATGTCATTGGACGACCGGCAGAGGGAGGCCCTGACGCTGCTCTCCACAGGCGAGGCTGTCGTGAACCTCCCCTACAGATCCTCAAACCTCCTAGTCAAGATCTCTGCCGACCCTATCCTCTCCAACCCAGCCTTTGATCTTGCTAAAGCAACTCCATTATCTTACCTTCCTTCTCCAGCGTCTTGATCCAGTTTGTCGTTCCAGCCTTTTTTCCTCTCCCTTTTTTTATCACAATCAAGATCTCGTCTATAACCCCGTCCACGTCTCGATCCGTGTTGTCCACCTCGAACACTCTTTCATCGCCAAACGCCTCCACCGCCTTGATTAGGCAGTAGTCAAGCAACTCCGCTTGGGCATTTTCCTTGACTTTCCCTTCCCTGTACCCTTTCTTCTTCAGTCTCTCCATTAGAACTATTGGGTTGGTCCTGAGGACTATGGCGCACTTCACATATTCTTCTGGCACCAAATCTCCCCAGTGCCCCTCTATAATGAAATTCCCTCCCTCCCCAAGAAGCGCATGGAGCTTCCTCCTGATCTTTTTCTCTCTTATCTTCCAAGTGTCTCTTTTGGCATCATAATCGCCGATCCCGCCGGTCTCCTCTGCCAACTTGTTTAGATCTATTAATTTGAACCCTAGGATTTCAGCTAGCTTTCTGGCGATGGTGGTCTTTCCTACCCCTGGCGTGCCGGTTATGACAATCGAATTCTTAATTTTGCATCCCCAGTCTCCCTAACGCCCCCCATATAGATAAATTTTGGTCATTAA
>CAZZJY010000046.1:0-9233 GCA_964654895.1 uncultured Nitrososphaerota archaeon | reverse complement strand
AATCGCAGGCATGGATAGGATCTGGATAGTTCCCCGCGAACCAAACTCTGCGGATATAAGATATACAGTCTCGTTGCCTGGAGCCTCGATTATGTTAACAAAGTCGTACGGTCCTAGGGTTGCAAACTGGTGGATTATTTTGGCGCCCATCGCCTCGATCTCTTTGTTTACCTCTTTGATCCTGTCGGGTTTTTCCTTGATTGTCTTCCTGCCCTCTGCTGTTAGGGTTGACAAGAGGACATAGTAGGGCATTTTTTACCCTTGTTATATTTTAACTAAAATTACTATTTAGGATTTTGGTGGAAAGTATATAAAGAACGGAGCCCTTTCTGATAGTACACCATTAGTCGTGTCGAGCGCTCCAGTCAGCTTCTGAGCTTAGGCGAGTCGAACCAAAGCCCAGACACGTAATGCTCCCCCCCTTCCTCAACAAAGACCACCTTCACTACCACTTCGGACTCGTCAGTGTACTTTGCCCTGTAATAAACCACCGTGAAGTCTCCCTGGAGCTCAACCCTAGAGAAGTCCTTTGAGATGTAATCTCCAACTTTTGATTTTATCAAAGCCACGGTCTGCTGAAACAAAGGTTCGGGCATCGCGCGCTTCATAGAAGAGTCCATATTCTCAGAGAACTTCGTATAATTCCCTTCATTCATTGCCACCAAGATCTTCTCCGTGATGGGGTCTGCATAGGCTCTCACCTTGCCAATGTCGACAGCCGGTGTTTGAGCGAAAGTGTAGATCCCAACTGCCACTGCGACGAGCATGACTAGAACAAAGATGACATCCTTCCTCATTGTTTGACAACCTCATCATGTGGGATTTGGAGGCTCCTCAATATATCTTTTTGAGGACGTAAATAGCGTAGAACGCCAAAATTAGAGTGTAGGCAGCCACCAATCCCTCCACTTGCCAAACCGGGAGTCTCATCACGTAGTAAGCCACTCCAGCGATCCAATCCAAGACCGCATGTGCGACTATTGCCACGACAAGGTATTCCCTGTAAGATATCGCCTTTATTACTATGAAGGTCAGCGCAACGTGAGCCAAGACTGCCATGTACCTTTCTAAAACACCGGGTAAGAGGTCCAACAGGACCAGAGATGAAACTGTTGGAGAGAGTAGCACACTGGGTAAATATATGACCAACGCTTCTGCTACCCCCCAGCCGAGCCCAAACGTCAATCCTGCCTTAAAATCAGAGGTCTTTGTCCTCTTTACAAGCCAGAACCTCATGCCCTCCTCGAACAGCCCCGCCAGTATAGCACTGTATCCTATTACTACAACAAGGTCCTGGACTAACAATTGGAATAGGTTCAAGGGGACTATTCGGAGGATCAGTGCTAAAACCCACCCCATCCCTCCGAATAACAGCAGTTTCGGAGCATTTCGACCCAAGTAAAATCCTAAAATGAAAAGAGGCAAAAAAACCAAAATCAACAAAATCACCGAAACAAGTCCGTCCAAAACGATCAACCCTAATGATTTTGAAGCTTGTTACTTAGATGTCTCATCCAAATAATAAATTCTGCTGGTCTGTGAAATTTAAAAGAAGGATCAGCCTCCCTTCAGATCTAGCGTGTTTTAACTTTCTTGGCAGGAGGTTCCTATCTGGCAGGGAGGGAGGAGGTCTGAATTATAATCTTGCAGGGAGGACCAACAGAAACCGATAATAGTCATTAGAGTAGAGAAATGATTGACTGATATGCGGATTCTCCTTGTGGTCAGCGCCCCTGCATACATGTCTCCCTCACCAAAGGATGCAAACTACATCGATGTACTTAAAAAAGCTGGCCTGAAGACTCCATCATTAGATGTAGAGAATGAACCGGCATATCTTGAGGTGGCGCGCCAGTTCTCTAGGCGGGCAAGGGACCTGTTTCAGGGGTATTTCAAGAAGATCATGGAAGGGGTCAGGATCGCCAGGAGCCATGGTATAAAGATAGACCTCTACCTCTTGAGCCCGAGGTACGGTCTTATAAGGGAGGAAGAAATCGTTCTCCCGCATTTGGCAGACATGGAAGGTCTGAAAAAGAAAGAGTTGGAGGCGCTTTGCGAAAAGCTCAGGATCGCTGAGAGGCTCGCCAGCATTATGCAGAAGCCTTACGACACTGTCATTCTCGTTCTGAAGAAGGAGCACCTGCCGCTTCTGGGAGCGCTTAAAAGAGGGCTAAGTCTCTCAAACGCAGCCCCAAAGGTCATAGTTATCTCGGCTCCCTCTTTGACCAAGGTATTTGGTGAGCCCATCAAATTTGTTGGAATCAGGCAAATAGGCAAGAGGGCTGAGGCTTTTATCAAACTTATAGACTCGCTGACAGGAAGGACTCTCAAGGACTATTTCAAGGAAGCGCAATGAGCCTCTTCAGCTTGGCAGATTAATCCTGCTGACCACTTCTTTCTTTATTACAAAATAAGATAGGGCTGCGGCAACGACTCCCAGTAGGAGCGATGTGAAGACCCCGCTCAAGGAGTTCTGGAAGTGGAACTGTAAGTCGCCGGCAACTGATGTCCTGACCTCAGATGTCTGGTTGTCCGCCACAGAGAACGAAAAAGATTCGTTATTTTGAAGCGCCTTTTGATATTCGGAGGCGGCCTCGGTCCGTATCACCTTTGATCTGAATTCTGTAGGGGACAAGCCAGTCAATAGTATGGGAGAAGAGACCAATACAACACCAATTAGCACTGCCAAGAGAGCGTTATAGGCAAGCCTCAAACCATTTCCCTCTTTAAAATAGACTTTGAATGCTCTATAAATCTACACATTAGAACGGCCTCCTTAGCCACGCCCTGATGGTTTCTATCCAAGTGATAACAGCTGCGGTGATGCCAAATATTATAGACATTGCGGTCTGGGGGTCATTTTCTATGGGGTAGATTATCAGATACGCGATCAGCATTGTGGTGAAGAGCACGGAATAAAAGAAGTACCTTGGCAGAGCTATCCCTGCGACCCTTATAAACTGGGAGAAGAGCTCAACCTTCACCTCCTTAGAGATCACATACTCTCCCCCAACCTCTTTTTTGACTAGACCAAGATGGACGAGCTTTTCCAGATGGTAAGACGCTACACTTGGGCTGCTGAGGTTGAGTTCCCTCATTATCTCTCTGGGACCTGCCGACCCTTTCTTCAAAAGCGCCCAGTACACCCTCAACGTGGTCCCCTTTAGCTCTGCCTCGACGTTCTCTTTATCGCGCCTCACATTAGAACTTTTGGAGGGCGGTATTTAATAACGTTTGATGAAGTTTATTTTCATTAGCCCGCCGCTTAAACGTGTGGACTTCCTGCGGGCTTTCAGAGAAATTTTGCGACTTCCGAACTGTTAACAAAAACTCGTGAAAAAGGCCTACTTCTGAAATTTTTAGATTTGGCATCCACCTGCAATTCAGAATGTCTTGACCTCTATAAATGGTTCTTGGGAGTGTATGAGGGCGTAAGCCCCCTTCTCCAGACCATAGACATATTTAGCCGAGAAAACTGTCAGAACCCTTCCAGCATGATCCCATCTGTAACCATTTTTGACAGGGGAGTGCCCTCTGACCAAATATTTAACCCCAAACTTGTCGAGTACTTTGAAAGAGACGTCCGGTCCAAATAGCACTCCTGCCCCCCTATTAGACGGGGCTACGCCCATGAGGCTTTCAGAGGGGTCGCTCCACAGAATAATCTCCAACTCGCCCTCAGTCGGATCCTCTAGCCCCTTCAGAGTTAACTCAGGAGAGATCCCGCCGTGAAGCAGGAGTGCACGCCCCTCGATAATAACTGCTACAGGCAAGGTTTTGTGCAAGTCCATAAGTGATTGATAGACCTCCCTCCAAGCTTCCCCATAGGCATCTTTCAAGTGCCAGGGCAGGTCATGCGGGTAGAACTCGATCAGATCCGCTGCCTCGTGGTTCCCCTTGAGTAGAAACACTTCGTCTGGACAAGAGCATTTCATCTCTAAGATCTTTTCGTAAACATCCAAAGGCGAGGGACCTCTATCCGCGTAATCCCCAAGAAAAACTATCCTATCTAGTCCAACCTCACCCTCGAGCTCCTTTGTTATTGTATCTAAAGACCTGTAATCTCCATGTATGTCGCCAACCACGACTATTGGTAGGTCCTTGATCTTAAGAAGTCTACCAGTTCTGAATTTTTTACTCTCCTCATTAAGAATGACTTCCTTGGTCTGGTTTATGAGCTGTTTTAACTCTTCAGATTTTCTCATTTTGCTCTAACCACGCCATTACGAGTACTTATATTTTCAGTTCATAAAAAATAATCGCCAATGGGTTTAACCCTAGGAAAAATTGAACGGGCTTTAAATGCCCTCCTCGGAGAGATCTTTGTGCTGGCTTGCTCATTTCGGCGGTGCAGAATTTACCATAACTGCGCCTGATGATATTTTAAGCCCGTGCTTTGAAGCGAGAAGCCGCGTTCAGCCATGTAGAAGTCATTTGAAAGATCAATATCATCGGTGGAATATGTTCTGCTATTCTTATCAATACCTGATCAATGAAAGTTGACCAAAAATTTGACGCTGAATACTTTTTGAAACGCCACCCCCACGAACTTGGTCTTATTTTGATGGACAGAAATTGTAGGATGAGATGCAGGATGGGAATGGAATAAAACAAAAATAAATCCCTCCCCAGCAAAGAGTCTATTGTATGTCGCACACGGGGTCGGCCTACCTTCCACTACACGGAGGGTGGGCTCCTGCATGGCTGATCAAGCGAATGATAGCCCTAGCCAAGGGTATAGTCCTCATAATGGTTGACGAATTTGGGAGGGCTGAATTTTTAAGAAGGATCTCAGACCCTTACTGGTTTCAGGCTTTGGGCTGCACACTCGGTTTTGACTGGCACTCCTCCGGCGTCACCACTGTTGTCACCGGGGTTTTAAAATCAGCCATAGATCCTCAAGAAACAGGGCTTGCGGTCTGCGGTGGGAAGGGCAAGCGCTCAAGAGAGACGCCTCTGGAGATAAGGGAGGCGGGGGAGATCTTCGGGCTCTCATCATCAAAGATTGATAGTTTAGTGTACGCGAGCAAAATGGCTGCAAAAGTGGATACTGCTGCCATCCAAGCAAACTATCAGCTGTACCATCATGCCTTTCTGATGTCTGAGGATGGCAGATGGTGCATCGTACAACAGGGGATGAACCCCGAGAATAAGTTGGCGCGGAGGTACCACTGGCTATCAGAGAATGTCACTAGCTTCGTCGTCGAGCCCCATAAAGCAGTAGTTGGCCACAGGGAGGGGAGAGTCCTCAACATGACTGCAAAGGAGGCTGATGAGTGCCGAAGGACATCAGTCGACATTGTAAATGATGATGTGAGTAAAATAAAGAGGCAGCTGGCAGTTGTAAGAGAGGAAAAACAGAAGTCGCTGATGGATTACATGGACGGCAGGGTGCTCGTGATGCCGTGGAAAATTAACTGGAAGGCCCTCGAGACGGCATATAACCTGCGACCGAGGAATTACGAGGAGCTCTTGGGGATTGAGGGCATCGGACCTGCCACCGTGAGGGGGCTGGCACTGATCTCAGACCTGATCTATGGTGCGCCACCGAGCTGGAGGGACCCTGTTCGTTACTCTTTTGCCTTTGGGGGCAAAGATGGTGTGCCTTTTCCGGTCCAGAAAAGAGAGATGGACGAGGCTATAGAGTTTTTGAGGGTCGCGGTAGAACAGGCAAAGATTAATGAAAAGGAACGGCTAAATGCTCTCAAGAGGCTTAAGGCCTTTTCTCATCCAAGTCGGTGAGTGTAAGAATGAGAATGCACAGGCTTTCTGACACATGTTAAGTGTAGATCGCGGCATTATAAGTTCCAACAAAGTGCCCTTTGGTCAACATAGTTTATCCATTAAGTTTAAATAATACTATAGTGCCCACTATTATCCCACGGAGGGTGAAAATTGGACAAGGGTGTCCGCCGTTATAAAGGTGTTCGCCTTTTCAGATAAGTATCCAAATCCAAACCTAAGTAAAAATAAAAATAGAAAAAATGAAATAACTCCCTCCGCGATCTTGGAGGAATCGTTGAAAAGGGTCTGCTCTAAAAAGCTGACACTATTGCAGAAACGAATTCTACTCCACATTGCTGAGACTGAGCATCTGGGTCTCACGTGTTCTGGGCAGGTCAGAGAGATCTCTCGACGAATGCGCATACCGGAATCCACTGTGAAGTGGAGCATCAGGGCACTCAGGGACTTCTACCTCATAGAAGGCGGGACCCCTGAGAACAGGGGCGTTCCGGCGAAGGTCACGTATCCTGGACTATTGATCGCGGAAGGACTGAGGAGGGAGCATATTTGAGATCGAGTACCGTCTTAGGTCTTCTGATAATGGCACTGTGCTTCGTATCAGTCCCGGTCATTGCAGCGGCAGTAGGCGGCTGGTATGCCTACTGGGGCACATTGCTTCTGAGCATGGTGTGGAGTGCGGCGATCCTCTGGCTGAAGATATCACACTGGGAGGATGAATGATGACAGCGATACCGTTGCCCACACCAGAGTCAACTATAGCCGTGAGTGTTGCCATTTCATTAATGTTGGCTATCAGCGTTGGCATCGGGATTTACTTCTTCCGCAGGGCGAAGAATTTTGACGAATGGATGGTCGGGCATGGCGACATAGGACCAATAGTGACAGGTTTAGCTTTAACGGCGACCTGGCTCAGCGGGTGGGCGATATTCGGGAATGCGGGCTTGGGCTACACCTATGGATGGTCTGGCTCCTGGCTCATAGGTACTGCAAACCTGATGGGCCTCTCGCTCTGCGTTGTTCTAGGATACCGGATGCGCCGATACGCTGCCCTAGGGGCTAGAACTGTCCCGGAGGTCGTGAGAATAAGGTTTGATAGCAGGCTTTTGCAGGCACTTGCCGGGCTGACGATGATGATACTTCTGATAGTTTACAGCGTTGGGCAGTACAAGGCAATGGCGTCTGTTTGGCGCCTGACCACCGGCACCGATTGGCTCTGGAGCCTGGCGCTGACGGCCATCCTCTGCGGAGTCTATCTTGCTCTTGGAGGCTACGCCGGAACTCAGTTCTCCTTGGCCCTACAGGGCGGCATATTCATGGTTGTTGGATGGATATTCGGCATAGCATCCATCTTCTGGGCTGGAGGGCCAACAAAGATAGCGGATGCAATAGCAACGTCTAACTTCGTAAAACCAGGTGGGGCTGCAACCCCAGTCTCACTCGCAGGCTATACCGCCCCGATCTCTCCTGCCTTTCCTGGTTATGACTGGATAGGAGTCACGGCTTCACTCTTCATGTTCCTCTTCATGGCAACGGGTTTCCCCCACAACATTGTAAGGTTCTTGGGTCTCAGGAAGACCACCAAAAAAGAGTACACATTGCTGATGGTGATTGTGGCGCTTAACTGTGTGACGCCGCTGATGGTTGGTGCCATGGGGTTCGCTGCCAGGGCGGTCTGGGGATCTGACTTGATGACGCTGGCGCCGGTGTATGGCGACGCGGCCGCGACGCTCGTGAGTATGGCCCTAGGAGGTCCTGTCGGCGGGGCGGTATTCTCTATGGCGGTATTCGCAGCTGCCGTTTCGACCCTTGCCGGAATGGTGATGATAATGGCCACGAATGTAACAAGAGACTTGATCAACAATTTGGTTCCGAAAGCTAGCCCGCGAGTGTTACTATTGACCTCGAGGCTATTAATAATCCCCTTCCTTGCAATACCGCTGTGGTGGACCTACACATCTCCGCCACCCGTCCTGTCTGAGTTCATGTCCGGCTCGGCTGTGGCTCAGGCGGGAATTTTCTTCTTCGTCGTGGCGGTCTCGATGTACTGGAAAAGGGCCACAAAGGTAGGAGCTATAGCTACCATTATTTACGGCATGCTAGTCGCATTGCTGCATCCATCGGTATACGGCAAGTTCGTCCCGCCTTTCAATCATTGGGGCATATGGGCTTTAACGCTCATCTTCGGTTGCGGTGCGATATATGTGGGACTCAGCCTTCTAACAAAACCTGCCCCGGAAGAGCGGTTGGCAAAACTCTTCACTAAACAGAGTTAGCAGAAGGGCAAGGAATATCAGACTCCTTCCTCTTTTCATTCTTTTTCTTTTTCTTTTTTATGTTTTCGCCATTGTTTTTTCGCCCATTTTTTCTCTTTTCTATGTTTTGTCTTTCCTTCTCTTCCATCTCAGGCAACACTGTTTCCATGCTTTAATTGCAATACGCTGTTATCCATCGATGAACCAAAATGCTTAAATATGAAAACCATGCCATCTTTTGGTCGCTGGAGGAGTACTGGGTGAGCTCTTGGAGGAATTTAGTTTATCAATAATCTCCATGAGCCCGCAGTATCGCACTCTCCAGTCAGAGTTCTAAGGGGTGAATTGGTGTGCAGACCATTCTAAGGAGGAGTTGCGTTTACACCCTCTGAAGGGTGTTTCCAACCAAACCTTGAAAAAATAGAAAGAGACCTATTAGAAAAAATACAGAATGAAAGACTGAAGAGGGCCTTCAACAGGGCCAAAAAAATTCCCTTCTTGAGGAAAAAACTGAAGGAGGCAAACATCGATACAATCAGCGGAGTCGGGGATCTCCAGAGACTTCCCTTCACCACCAAAAAGGACCTCGCAGAGTGCTTCCCATTCGGAGCACTCGCAGTGCCGCTGCAAAGGGTTCTGAGGATACACACGTCATCTGGTACAACAAATAAACCGATAACTACGTTCTACACCAAGCGAGACCTCAGGATATGGTCCGAGTTAATGGCAAGAGGGCTTGCATGTGCAGGTGCCAGGAGGGGCGACGTGTTCCAGAATACAACATCACAGGGCCTATTCACAGGAGGGCTTGGGCTGATACAGGGTGCAGAGAGGCTCGGCCTGACAGTGGTGCCCCTCGGTTCAGCAAATGCTGAAAAGCAGCTCGAGACCATGCGGGACTTTGGAGTCACGGTTTTCCACGCCATACCTTCCTTTGCGCTGCGCCTGATGGAGTGCCTAGAGTCTCAAAACGGGCTGAGATCTTCCCTAAAGATAAGGATCGGCGTTCTGGGCGCTGAGCCTTGGACCAAGGAGATGCGCAAGAAGATCGAGGAAGGCCTAGGGATAGACGCCTTCAACAATTACGGTTTAGCCGAGGTTGGCGGTCCTGGAGTCGCAATTGAGTGCCAGTCAAAGTCCGGGCTACACGTGTGGGAGGACCACTTCCTGGCAGAAATAATAGACCCGAAGACCGGAGAACAGCTCGGTTTAGAGGAGGAGGGGGAGCTCGTCATA
>CAZZJY010000045.1:0-7601 GCA_964654895.1 uncultured Nitrososphaerota archaeon | reverse complement strand
CCAGTTCCGTGGTCGCACAGGGCAATAGATAAGGAGGAGATTAACGGAAAGTATTACATACTTACAAAGGGGGACGCAAACGTCTATCCAGACGGAAACCCATACAATCCCAAGAGCTGGGTCCCAGAAGACAGGGTAATTGGAAAAGTTGTATGGTATGTTCCATATCTCGGATACCCCTTCATTTGGATAAAGAACCCACTGATAGTTTTTGGGATCTTACTGGTGTTGGTTATTTTGATAATTCTTCCCTCCAGGTTCTGCATATTAGTTCGTAAGATCGAAAACAAAAAAGCTTTATAAATGACGGCAAAGTTTTTAAAATATATAAATTAATTTTTCGGAGCGAGTGTTTGTGTTAAAACCTTCTGTTCGAATAGAAAATGTCGTGGCATCGGTGACAATGAACCAGAATATAGACCTGGACGCTATCTCTGGGAACGTGCCAGGGGTAGAGTACAACCCGGAACAGTTTCCGGGACTGGTCTACAGATTATCAAAGCCTAGGACTGCAACACTGATATTCTCCTCGGGAAAGATGGTTTGTACCGGGGCAAAATCCGAGAAGGAGGTTCACAATGCGGTCAAGAAAATTATAAAGAACCTAAAGGACAGAAACATTGTAATCATAGGGACTCCAGAGATCCAGATTCAGAATATTGTTGCCTCAGCCAATCTGAATGCGGAGGTCAACCTAGAGAAGGCGGCATTTTTGTTAGAAAATGTGATGTATGAGCCAGAGCAGTTTCCAGGCCTTATATACAGGATGAATGAACCAAAAGTAGTACTTTTGATATTCTCTTCAGGAAAGATGGTTTGCACAGGAGCAAAACATGAAGACGAAGTCAAGATAGCAGTGGAAAAAATCCACCAGAAATTAAAGGACATAGGAGTGCTCTATGAAGAGTAGGCGCAAAGCCCAAGAAGATAAATTTGGAGTGACTCACTTCAGGGAGGGGCTCCCCGCCGACTTAACCTTTTGAAAGCACCGGGAAGCCCAGAACTACTCACTCTCCGTCAAAGATGTTTAATCTTTGCTGGATTAAGACGATAGCATGCCCTCCAAAATCAAAAGTGCGCCTGGGTTCAGCACCCTTGGTCTAACTTCTTATCCTTGAGCATTTGGAGGGCGTCTTTGCATGCAGACAGGGCTGGAGCCCCGCCAGCGACAGCAATGCATCTTATGGCGTCTAAAATCTCTGCCTCGGTTGCTCCTTTTTTATATGCACCACGCATTGCTGAAACGACACACTCCTTACAGTGACGTTGTGCACCCATAGCCATTATAATCAGCATCTTTATCTTAGATGGGAGGGCACTGTCATCCTGTATTGTTGAGTCGCAGAAGTCATAAAATGTGGTTAGTTTTGGGTCCAGCTCTGTAGCGATCTCCATTATTGTGGGTGTGAATCCCATTTTTTTCTTAAATTTGTCAGACAATTCCTTCCTCATTGTACCACCAATACAATTAAGGCTGCCCGAGTTAATAAAGTGAGCGAGAGAACCCTACTGTTTGTGAACACGACGAGAGAGGGCATTAATTATTTGTAAGTCTCGTGAAATTGTACTGATATTTATAAGTGGGGTGTTATTTATTTTATAATCCTGGTGTGTGTTTATGGAGGGGGTCTTTGTCAGCGACTTCATTAGGCCAATAAGGGAAAAGTCGAACTTTCCAGAAAGAGTCTATGTATTTGACACCACTCTGAGAGACGGGGAGCAAACTCCCGGGGTATGTTTCACCCCTGATGAGAAAGTGGAGATCGCAAAGAAACTTGACGAGCTTGGTGTTGATGTCATAGAAGGGGGTTTTCCCGTTAATTCGGAGGAGGAGACTGAGACTGTAAGGAGGATAAAGGAGAGCGGGTTGAGGGCAAAAGTCTGCGGTCTTGCGAGGTGTGTTATAGCGGACATTGATGCGTGTCTCAAGGCTAATGTGGATAGGGTGCACATTTTCATAGCAACATCAGATACGCACTTGAAGTACAAATTGCGGATGGACGAGAATAAGGCGTTAGAGCAGGCAATAGCGGCCACAGAATATGTTAAGGCCCATGGTCTGGAATGTGAGTTTTCCTGTGAAGATGCGACCAGGACACCTTTGGATAGATTGGTAAGATTCTACAAGAGTGTGGAGGAGCACGGCGCCGATTTCCACAATGTGCCTGATACTGTGGGCGTGATGGAGCCAGAGGCTATGTTTTATCTTATATCCAGCCTGAGGCGGGAACTAAAGAAACCTATTTCGGTTCATTGTCACAACGATTTTGGGATGGCTGTGGCAAACACTTTGGCTGGAGTTAAGGCGGGGGCGGCGCAGGTCCACACAACAGTCAACGGACTGGGGGAGAGAGGCGGAAACGCCAGTGTTGAGCAGACGGTGGCGGCGCTCACAGCAATGTACAACGTTAAGACGAATATAAGGCTTAATCTGCTTAAGGAGACTTCTAGGCTTGTGGAGAAGTACAGCATGATAAAGTTGATGCCGAATTTTCCAATCGTAGGGGACAACGCCTTTGCCCATGAGGCAGGGATCCACGTCCACGGGGTCCTTGCAAAGGCCGAGAGTTATGAGCCGCTCACACCGGAGATGGTGGGGCAGCGTAGGA
Organism: uncultured Nitrososphaerota archaeon; assembly: GCA_964654895.1. Classification (GTDB taxonomy): domain Archaea; phylum Thermoproteota; class Methanomethylicia; order Methanomethylicales; family Methanomethylicaceae; genus WYZ-LMO10. Next base: position 4,992 of record CAZZJY010000045.1, on the reverse strand, counting down.
GAATAGTGATGGGGAAACACACTGGCAAACACGCCGTCGCGTCATTCGTCAAGGAAAAGTTCAATCTTACTGAAGACCAGATTAAGGAAGTGGTTGAGAGGGTGAAAAGCTTAGCGGTACATAAAAAGAAGATAATTGAGGATGATGTTGTGGCTGTGGTCGAAGGCGTTCTCGGAAGCATGCCTGAATCGGAGAAGATTGCCAAGTTGGAAGAGGCACTGATAATAACGGGTAACAAAATAACTCCAACGGCTTCTGTTCAGATCACCATAGACAATGTAAAGAAGATCGCCGCCGGAGTAGGGACAGGGCCTGTGGATGCCGTGGCGAAGGCTATACAAAGCGCGCTGGGCGAGGAGATAAGGTTGTTGAACTACAAGTTGGAGGCAATTTCTGGGGGAACAGACTCTTTGTGCTCGGTGGAAGTCACGGTAGAGGACAAAGAGGGGAGAACTGCGATGGGCATAGGAGTTGGAGGAGATATAGTTATGGCTTCCGTAAATGCGCTTATGGAAAGTTTAAACAGGATCTACAGAAAAAGGAGAAGTTGAAAAAATAGAAAAAGGATAGCCTGCACCATTTTTGTTTTCTATTTTTAGCTGAAAATCTTGCTTAAGGTCTTCATTTCTTCGTATCTTTTGAGATCGCCAGAGGATATTGTCTTTGGGACTGCCTTGATAGCGGCCTCGAAGTGACGCATCTCTACTTTTTTGGGCTTCATCTCCTCCCTTAGGGCGTTTAAGGCGGCTTCTCTGCAGATGGCTTCTATGTCAGCACCGGTGTAACCCTCGGTTTTCTCTGCAAGTATTGATAGATTTACATCCTCGGCCAAGGGCATCTTCCTAGTATGCACTTTGAAGATCTCCTCCCTGGCTTTTTTGTCTGGCAGAGGTATGTAGACGGCTCTATCGAACCTACCTGGTCTCAGGAGCGCAGGGTCAAGTATGTCAGGCCTATTTGTGGCAGCGATGACGACTACGCCCTTCAGGGAGGTAAGTCCATCCATCTCTGAAAGGAGTTGGTTAACAACCCGCTCAGTCACACCTGAATCGTAATGCGCGCCCCTCATTGGAGCAATGGAATCTATCTCGTCAAAGAATATTATGCAGGGTGATGCTTGTCTCGCCTTCTTGAAGATCTCCCTTATCGCTTTCTCGGACTCGCCGACCCATTTACTGAGGACCTCTGGTCCTTTCACGCTTATGAAGTTTGCAGAGCTCTCAGTGGCCACAGCTTTAGCTAGCAATGTCTTGCCTGTACCCGGCGGACCATAAAGCAGTATCCCCTTGGGTGGAGTTATCCCCATCTGTTCGAACAGTTCTGGGTGCTTTATTGGAAGCTCCACCATCTCCTTGAGTTGCCTCTTCACGTCATCAAGACCGCCTACATCGTCCCAATGTACCTCAGGGACTTCAATATACACCTCACGCAATGCCGAGGGCGTTATTTCCTTAAGTGCCTCATAAAAGTCCGACCTATTGACCTTCAGCGTCTTGAGGATATTTGCAGGGATTGTCTTCTTTTCAAGGTCTATCTTTGGCAGGAAGCGCCTGAGGGCTCGCATGGCAGCCTCTCTGGCCAGTGCCGCGAGGTCTGCGCCGCTGAACCCATGTGTAAGCTCTGCTATTTCATCAATGTTTACGTCTTCTTCGAGGGGCATCCCCCTTATGTGTACCTGCAGGATCTCGCGTCGAGCCTTCTTGTCCGGCATTGATATTGAGATCTCCCTGTCGAATCTCCCAGGTCTGCGGAGGGCAGGTGCGACAGCGTCTGGTCTGTTTGTTGCGGCAATTACTACAACTTGACCTCTTGACTTCAAGCCGTCCATAAGTGTGAGGAGCTGGGCAACTACCCTCCGTTCCACCTCCCCGGTCACTTCCTCCCTCTTGGGAGCGATCGAGTCAATCTCATCTATGAAGATGATGCTAGGAGCAGATTTCTCTGCCTCCTCAAAGATCTCCCTAAGCCTGCTCTCAGATTCCCCATAGAACTTGCTCATGATCTCAGGTCCGTTGATTGATAAGAAATTAGCTCCTGATTCGTTAGCAACCGCCTTCGCAAGCAGGGTCTTTCCACATCCTGGCGGACCGTACAACATTACGCCCTTGGGCGGCTCGATGCCAAGGTGTTTGAATAGCTCGGGATGTTTCATTGGGAGCTCAATCATCTCTCTAATCTTGGTTTTAGCATCTTCGAGATCACCGATGTCCTCATACGTGACCTGTGGAACCGTTATCTCGGCCTCTTTTACTGGTTCCTCCTTCACTATTACCTCGGTCTCCTGGGTCACGTACGCAGAGGGGGACGGTTGAACTGAAGACACTATGAGTTTCAAGGCCTCACCCAGCACAGGTATTGGAACTGTATCGCCTTTGCTAACTGGCTTATCCTCGAGTATATGTTTCACATATTCATTAAAGTCGGAACTGAACTGTATTCTGTCAACAGGTGCAAGTATTAGCTTACTAGCGGGCTTTATCTCTGCCTCTCCTACCTTTACAGTGTCGCCTGTGGAGACGCCTGCGTTGTGACGGATTATGCCATCAATTCTGATTATGTCCTGCCCCTCGTCCTCTTCGTAGGCAGGCCATATCCTCGCCACTGTTGTGCGCTGTCCCGTGATCGATATGAAGTCGCCAGGTCTTAGACCAAGCCGTGACATCACATCGCGGCTTATCCTCGCCAGGCCCCTCCCAACGTCCCTTTGGGACTTTGCCTCAGCGACTCTCAATATAATGGGTTCTTTCACCATGATTAACACCACCCCTCATTATTATTATTCTCAAATATATATTTTACTAAAATATATTCAGAGGGGTTTGCAGTATTTTTATTAACCAAAGGGCGAGATATAGACTGGGATGTCACATGGAGTCATTGAAAATAGTCTCCAAGGATCGGACAGAGAGGCTTGCCTTTCTATCAAAGATTGAATTGGAGGAGAAGGAAAAAGAAGAGATCACTCATCAGTTGAATAGAATACTGGATGCGTTCAGAACATTAGACGAACTGGAATTGGGCGGGGTGGAGCCCACCTTTCATGTGGTCGAGATGGTTAATGTTCTTAGGGAAGACCAAGTTAAGGGTTCTCTGTCTCAGAAGGAGGCACTCTCGAGCGCCTCCAGGACGAAAGATGGCTTCTTTGTGGCGCCCAAGATCGTATAGGAGGGAGATTTTTGAGACTGGTGGACCTCACACTCTTTGAACTGAGCGAGTCTCTTAGGTCGGGTGAGTTCACTTGGCAAGATGCAGTTGAGGCGTATAGTGAACAGATTAAAAGGTATGATGACGAACTTAACGCTTACATAACCGTTAATGGGGCAGAACGAAGCCCCCCCACAGGGGTGCTCTCCGGGGTACCCATAGCCATAAAGGATAACATATGCACGAAGGGGCTGAGGACGACATGCGGCTCCAAGCTCCTTGAAAACTACATCCCTCCCTATGACGCAACGGTAGTCAAAAGGCTGAAGGAGGCAGGGGCCATAATAATTGGAAAGACCAACATGGACGAGTTTGCCATGGGCTCGTCCACAGAAAACAGCGCTTTCTTTCCATCAAAGAACCCGTGGGACAAGTCCAGGGTTCCAGGGGGATCCTCAGGCGGGAGCGCCGTGGCCGTTTCGGCAAGGGAGGCGGTTGCAGCCCTTGGCTCCGACACCGGAGGGTCGGTGAGGTGCCCTGCGAGTTTCTGTGGCATAGTCGGCTTGAAGCCGACTTACGGATTAGTCAGCAGGTTCGGCCTGGTCGCGTTTGCGAACAGTCTGGAGCAGATAGGACCGATGACACGTGATGTGAGAGACTGCGCTCTGATGATGAACGTTATAGCCGGCTATGATGAGATGGATGGGACTTCGGTCAACAGGCCGCGCGAGGACTACCTCTCATATTTGGAGAGGGACATCAAGGGGCTAAGGGTCGGGGTGCCGAGGGAGTTTTTTGGGGAGGGCACAGAGAAGGGGGTGGCGAGGGAGGTCTGGAGGAGCATACACATCCTCGAGAGCTTGGGAGGAAAGTACAGCGAGACAAATCTGCCGACCTTGAAGTATGCGCTCCCTACCTATTACCTCATTGCGATGTCTGAGGCGAGTTCGAATTTGGCTAGGTATGACGGGATCAGGTACGGAGTGAGGGCAGAAGACGAGGGGATGGACTGGTCGACCTCATACTCGAGGACGAGGAGCCTATTCGGGATGGAAGTGAAGAGGAGAGTGATTCTCGGCACTTTTGCGCTATCCGCAGGCTATTATGAGGGCTACTACCTTAAGGCGCTCAAAGTGAGGACTCTGATAAGGAAGGACTTCGAGAGGCTATTCAAGGAATTTGATGTGATTGTGGGACCTACTGTGCCAACTACAGCATTTAGACTGGGTGAAAAAGTCGCAGACCCCCTCGCCATGTACATGACGGATATAGACACGGTTACAATAAACCTGGCTGGAATACCTGCAATATCGGTACCATGTGGGTTTTCTAATGGAATGCCTGTAGGTTTGCAGATCATGGCACCGCCTTTTATGGAGGGCAGGCTGCTGACAGTTGCAAAGAGGGTTGAGGATGAGCTAAAGTTAAACCTAGCACCACCTCTGTGAGGGATGACAATGAGCCTTGAGGAAAATGTTTTGATCGGGTTAGAGGTACATTGCCAGCTCACGAACCTAAAAACCAAGCTCTTCTGCGGGTGCAGCTCAGATTATCGGGGCAAAGAGCCGAACTCAAATGTCTGCGTCATATGTCTGGGGCACCCCGGATCGCTCCCAAAGCCAAATAGAGGAGCTGTAGAGTACGCGATAATGACGGGTCTGGCGCTGAATAGCACAATTAACTCCAAAACCTCCTTTTACAGGAAGAATTACTTCTATGTGGATATGAGTAAGAACTTCCAGATCTCGATGTATGAGACCAACGGGTCTGCTGCAATTTGCACGGGGGGATACTTAGACATAAACGTAGGCGCAAAGAAGAAAAGGGTAAGAATTACTAGGATTCAGC
>CAZZJY010000044.1:0-5502 GCA_964654895.1 uncultured Nitrososphaerota archaeon | reverse complement strand
TTAAATTAATGCTCAAAATTAATGTTTCTATAACACGAGTGCCTTAGCTCACCAATTATTCTCATTATTTGGTCCAGATATTCTTCAGCGTTTACATCCTGAGATAATCCCAGTATAAGATGTCTGTCCCTGCTTATCTTGATAATTAGATATTTCCGACCTCTTATCAGCAGCACCACATAATCGATTAAGGGGCTTTCTTTTAATATAAGGTATGAAATTTTGCGCATATACTTCGGGAGGGAAGGTCCCTTATAGACGACTTCTTCACCATCTGAGGTGTCTAAAAGCATAGCCTCTTTGACAACCTCTCCGTCAACCAAAACATCTAGAAAAGTCATAGGTCAAGACACCCAATCATTATATAGACTGAATTATTGATGATTATAATGATCCCTGAATTTGGCGATCATCAGTCGCTCCTCATAAATCTGGAGGTCCTAATTAGCGCGATCATCAGTCGCTTTTTTAATCTAGCTTAATATCCCCACTTTTATGATGTTTAAAAGGGGCACCGTATGAGTGTGACCAAGAGGACATATTTCAACAGTGTGGAATCAGAGAAAGATCTTGCCATGAGGGAGCGCGTACGGGACCTCATGTCGAATATGGAGACCAACACCGAAGAGATCGAGAACATCATATCGAGCTTCGAGACGAGGCTTGAATACATCTCGAAGAGGCTCGACAATTTGGAGGACAGGGTGTCCCGCTTGGAGAAAAAGTCTTCGCTGTTGTAGGGTGATAGTATGGTCACGACATGTGTCGTTCATTCTTACAGAGGCGGAACGGGAAAGAGTACAACTACCGCCAACCTTTCAGTGCTCTTGGCGGCCCTCGGCAAGAAGGTCGCAACCATAGACATGGACGTAACCTCCCCTGGTCTACACGTAATCTACAACGTTTCCACGCAGACCATGAAGTATACACTGAATGATTACATCTACAACAGGTGTGCCTTCGAGGACATTGTGCTGGATTTGACCAACCACCTGAAGCTGCCAAGGGGGACCGTTTACTTTCTCGGCTCCAGCATGAGGCCCGAGGAGATCGTTAAAATAATAAGGGAGGGCTACAGCGAGGGCTTCTTCCACCACGTCTCCAAGAATCTGGAGGAAGGCTACGGCGTGGACTACGTGATCTTTGACACCCATCCCGGACTCAACGAAGATACTTTGTTGGCGGTAATGGCGAGCGATGTCAGCCTCCTCCTCATGAGAATGGACAAACAGGACATTACTGGGACCTACATCACAAGCCAGATCCTGAAAAAGTTCGGGCGCCTCAGTTACGTCATCATGAACATGGTTCCTCCCAACCTTGCGGAGACCCCCGATCTACCATCGGAGGTCTCGAGTATAATAGAGGCCACTGTGATAGGCGTTTTGCCATTTTACGAAGAGGTCCTCTCCCACAGGTCCAAGGGCGTGTTCTGCCTGCACCACCCGCAGCACCCCTACTCCTCTCAACTGCTCAAGATAGCCAAGAAGCTGCTGCAGCTCACATCGGTTGAGGAGATGATGATCGATTTGACCAAGGTTAAAAAGTGATGCGGGGAGGGAATATGCCTGATCGATCTGGGCGTTATGTGGACCTCTACCTGAGCGAGGTCATGGACCACCTAAACTCCCTCAACGACCTCTTTCTGCAATTGGAGAAGCATCCAGACGATAGGGCAGCGGTACTTGAGGCATTCAGAGCAATGCACTCCATCAAGGGCGACTCTGCCATGATGGAGTTGCACGGTGTGGTGGAGGTTGCCCACGAGGCCGAGAATTTGCTGGCAGCGATAAAAGATGGCAAGCTGGCAGTGAGTAGCGGGGTCATTGATCAGCTGCTGGGCTATGTTGACAGAATTGAGGGAATGGTCAAAGCTTTCGCTAGAAGTGATTCGCCGAAGTACAGGGATGATGCGCCGAAGTGTGTTGGCACCCCTTCGCTTCCACCCGAGGCGCTTGGCAAACCGCGCACTCCTAATGGATGGCTTGGTGAGGCACACCTGCTAACTCAGGCTCCGGGTCCCGCGGGTGCTGGGACTGGAGTTGGTGTTGGTGCTGACGCGTATGATGGGGGTAAGATTGGAGGCGCAGGTGTTGGAGATGGTACTAGTGTTGATATCAATGTTGAAGCTAAAAGTAATGCTAAAAGCAACGTTAACGCTAACGCGGGGCCCCCTCCCCCAGAAAATGCGGGCACATTCAAGGTGGTGATAAGAAACAACTTTGAGGAGAAACTGAAGCCGATCAGGGCATTTGCCCTCTTGAGGGTCCTGGCGGAGAACGGGGACCTCGCAGCGGTGGTGCCCCCCTACGATCGCCTAGCGGCTGGTGACGTGCCGCTGGAGGTCGTTGCAACCATCTCAACGCAGGACCTCCAGAAACTCAAGGAGGATCTTCTGAAGATAGAGGGCGTCGTTTCGGTGGAGGTCAGCTCAGCCGAGGGGGCGACTCCGAAGGATGAGGGTATGGGCTCCTTAAAAGCTTTGGATAAAATCCACCAAGTAGACCGCTTGATTTCCACTGTCGAAACCAAATCTCAGGAGACCGCTAGTGCGAGTGTTGATGTAACTAAAGATAGATACAGGCTGGGCGAGATTAAGGTGAATGTGCAGAGCTTGGACAGACTCTTTAACCTCGCTGGGGAACTTGTCTTGGCAAAGTCTAGGCTCAACAACATAGTCAAGTCCCTCGATTCAGCGGATCTCAAGGAAATCCAGAGGTTCATTGAGGGAGTCGTAACGGATCTCCAGAACGAGGTCATGACAATTAGGCTGATGCCAATAGGGCAGGTGTTCGGGGTCTTTTCTAGGGTAGTCAGGGACATGGCGAAGTCCTTGGGCAAAGAGATCGATCTCATCGTCGAGGGGGGAGACACTGCGCTGGATCGAAAGGTCCTTGAGGAAATAATAGACCCGATAGTTCACGTGATACGGAATGCCGGGGATCACGGGATAGAGCCCCCGGAGGAGCGGCTAAAAAAAGGCAAGAATACCGTCGGCACCATAAGGATAAAAGCCTACAGGGACGTGACGAACTTCATACTCGATATAGAGGACGATGGTAGGGGGATCGATCCGAAGATCGTAAAGGAGATCGCAATCTCAAAGGGGCTGATAAACGCGAAGAAGGCCGAGTCGATGTCCGACGGAGAGGCGCTCTACCTGATATGCGTCCCGGGCTTTTCCACGAATAGGGGCGTCTCCACCACATCGGGGAGGGGGATCGGCATGAGTGCCGTCAAGAGCAAGGTGGATTCGCTCGGGGGGTCCCTCATTATCAAGTCCTCTCCTGGCAAGGGGACTGTCATCTCCATGCGCCTGCCGGCATCCGTGACCACGATGAAGATCCTCGTCATGAGGGTTGGGGAGCAACGCTACGCCGTTCCCCTGTCAGATGTGGTAGAGATCGTGCGGGTGAGCGAAAGCATCAAGAGGTACATAAAGGGTGAGCCCTTCATAGACCTGCGCGGCAGGATTATCAGGGTCTATGCCCTTTCGGAGTTACTTGGCATAAAGGACAAGTCCGAGCTGGGGACGGCAGTCATTGTGAGAAAGAGTGATGGTCTGGAGTACGGTCTTCTGGTATCCGAGGTCTTGGACGAGGACGAGGTGGCGCTAAAGCCTGTCCCTAATATGTTCTACGGCAAGGCGAGCCTGATTGGTGCCTCGGTGCTGGGAGACGGCAGCCCGACATTCATCATCGACGTGATGGACCTCTTATGAGGCGGTACCCCTCCATGTGGCTTTGCATGAGGGCTGCGCGGTGCCCCCTCAAGCTTCAAATTAGAGCGCCCCTGCGGCTGCGGCTCTGGATCTGATGGATGCCTGGTGATACTATGCCTTCCTCAATACACTCCAAGCTGGTCGCCGCGTTCACTGTTACCCTGATCGTCACAGTGATAACCGTACTTACGCCGATCTTCTACATAGCGTACGCTGGAATGCTGGCTGAAGAATTTGCCCTGTGGTATACCATTGCGGTCCTTGTAATTGTTGTTGGTTCCTCAACCCTTTACGCGATCTACATCAACAGGGTGGCGTTCTCGCCTCTGAAGTTGATCGACAGGTTCCTTGCCGAGGTGGCCTCCGCCGGGGACCTTTCCGCTAGGCTTAGCATCTCGGGCGGAAGGGAGGTTGTGAGCCTCGCCAATTCGATAAACAACATACTCTCGAAGCTGGAGGAGAAGACGAAGGAGCTGGTTATCAAGGAGTGGCTGGCGGCGATAGGTCAGATTGCTCTCATGGTTGGCCACGATCTGCGCAACCCCCTCCAGACTATAAGGTACTCCATTTATCTGCTTGAGGATGACTTGAAAAAAGGGCTTCCTATCGAGGGTCACCTAGACCGAATAGATCGCTCCGTCAGATACATGGACAAAATAGTGTCTGACCTGCAGGACTTATCTAAATCGATGAGGATCGAGCCCTCAAAGGTAAAACTTGTTAATGTGATAAAAGACACTCTCTCCATGGTGGAGGTCCCGGAAAACGTTGAGGTCATAGTGGACGCCGACCCTTCGGCGGAGGTGTATCTGGACGCCGCCCTGATAGAGCGGGCCCTGGTAAATTTGGTACTCAATGCCATTCAGACTGTCTCAAAGGGCGGTAAAATAGTGATTTCAGCTAGGGTGGGGGATGGGTCGGTTTCATTCTCGGTCGAAGACACGGGGTCTGGGATGAGCAGGAACGAGCTGGATAAAATATTCACGCCGTTTTACACGACCAAGCCTAAAGGACTCGGGCTGGGGCTGAGCGTTGTAAAGAACGTCATAGAGAATTACGGCGGAAAGATCGAGGTCGAGTCCGAGCTGGGAAAGGGCACCAGGTTCACGATGACCGTCCCCCATAAGGTATAGATAAAAAACGGTGCGCGATCTGGAAAGTGCAAAACCCGCGCTTGCCGCTTCTTGGGAGTTGCTGGAGGAGAAGCGAATCTGCAGTCGCCTCCTCGGGACCCGCGGTCGCTAGGCTGTTTTACTCTTATAAAAATCTTAATCGAAATTTTGTCTGGGGAGGGGTATGTTCTGGAGAAGGGGATCGGGGGGAAGTAAAGGAACACCGCCAGCTGAGGCGCGGGAGAGCCCCCGACAGGAGGGCGGACGTGATCAAGTCTTATCGATAATAAATAAATTAATCTCAAATGGCAAGACCCTAAACGCCGCAATGAAGCAGATATCACAGGCCGCTCAGCAGATAGCGAAGGGTGCCCAGACGACCTCTTCCGCGATACAGAACATACTCGCCGAGATCGAGAAAGGTGAGAACACTGTACAGGAGTTCACGAAGTCTAGGCAGGTGTTGGAAGAGGCTGCAAAGCAGGGCAAGAAACTCTCTGAAGATTCCATAATGAGTGCCCAAAAGTCCATGGAGGCGATAGATTCTCTCACCAGAATACTCGAGGGAATTACGCCCTCTTTGAACTACCTTGACGAGGCGAGCAGGAAGATCGGCGAGGTTATAGACACAATAAAGGAGATATCTGAACAGACGTCCCTCCTCGCGCT
>CAZZJY010000043.1:0-4578 GCA_964654895.1 uncultured Nitrososphaerota archaeon | reverse complement strand
TCCAAAACTATTATCGATATGGAAACACTTACAACAGATATAGAAGAGACCGACAGGGTTGCAAGATATTCCCCCTCTCCTGGAAATGCAAACATTACAAAGGGCAGACCGAAAAACGCAAGACTCCCAAATACGGTGCTTACGATTAAAATGTAAAGGGTTTGCTTTGAAAAATTTAGGACATAATATAAAGTTAGATATGCCGCAATAATAACAAATATCGGCACAACTCCAGCGATGACAAATTGAATATCTGCCGAGTCAATTTTAATGCTAGACAGGTCCACTAAAAATAGTGCGGGTAAGGCAAAATAGTAGACGTATGCACTTAATGTTCGTTCATCCCCTGCTCTAAGGATTTTAATCCTTTTGGATAGGTAGCCTAAGCCAATTAGAAGAAAAATTGGGACCCCTGTACGCAAAACGACATTAAAATCCATACTGACCAAAATTATTGAAAAAATATTAAACTTTTCTTAAGTATTAATTACAATATGGCTAGCCTCATTGATGGTGCAACTGTCTTTGCTTATTTGATGGGAGTCTTCGTTATAGGAGTGAAATACAGAAAGGCCAGCTCTGCATACGAATACATGGTTGCAGGTGGGCGAATAGGTTTTCTCTCATCCTATGCAACATGGAGCGCAACAGCAATAGGCGCGGGCTTTACGATGGGCATTATCGGTAACGTCTACAGATTAGGTGTATCGGGAGCCTGGACATTAATAGCGTTTGGAATAGGTTTTGCCACTGTCTACATTCTTATACCGAGGGTTAGATCCTTGGGAGAAAGATACCATTTTACAACCCTTCCTGAAATGATAGGGAAGCGAATGGGCAGGGGAGTGCAGATCTTAGCGGGAATAGTTACTGTCGTGGGCATTTCAGGTTTTATAGCAGACAATTTCGTCGGTATGGGCACAATCTTCAAAGTTTACTTGGGCATGGATCTTTGGTTGGGGATATTAATAGCTGCTGCTGTTACCGCCACCTATACAGTTCTTGGCGGACAATTGGCAGCCATAAAGACAGATCTAATTCAATGGACAATGGCTGTGTTTGGAATAATATTCATAGTCTTGCCGTTGACTGTTTCGAGGGCCGGAGGTTTCGAGAGTATTTTATCTGTTATTCCGACTGGAAAACTGAGCTTTGAATCATTAACTTTCTATTCAATAGCTGGAGGTTTGACCTCTATGATCTTCGGAGTTCAGTTCCAAAACCATCTGATTCAGAGGCAATTCGCTGCCAGAAACAGAAGAGTTCTATACTTCTCGACTATTCTGTCCAACCTTACGTTTTTCCTTTGGGCAGCGATCTGCACCATCATTGGTTTCGCCGGCGCGGTGATCTTCCCCAGCCTCCCCTCGGCTCAGTCTCTACTGCCTGTTATTATAAACGAGATTGTCCCCTATGGACTTAATGGTTTCGTTATAGCCTCCCTGCTCTCGATAATGATGTCGAGCGTGGACTCTTTTCTCATTGGAGTCTCTTCTAGCCTCTCCAATGACATAATCAAAGTACTTCATCCAAGTTTTAAGGAAGAGCAGATGCTCAAGTTGACAAAAATAAGTGCTCTCCTAATAACGCTTCTTTCGATACTGATAGCCTTGCTCTACCCTGACATTCTAGGACTGATCCTTGCGTTCTTTTCTACCATTGCCAGCGGGCTTGGAGTTCCAGTCATCGCGACACTTTTCTGGAAGAGGGCAACCCCATACGGCATTGGTGCGGGCATAATCGCCGGATCTTTAATAGCTCTCTACCTGCGCCTCACAGGCTCGATCTTCGACCCGTCGCTATTGGGTGTGCCAATTAGTTTTCTAGCAACAGCGGTCGTAAGCCTGCTAACAAAGCCTCAGTCCAACAGTGTGATCGATTCGTACTTTTAAATATGGCCTTAGACAAAGCCCCAAAAATATCAAGGAATCTCATTTTTGTTTATGCCCCGAGTCAAGACTAATTTAACGTAAAGTTCATGTACTTCGACTCAACGCTTTTCTACCAGACTTTTGTAGATAATAATATCGATAACAAGTTAAAATGTTGCTATTTGATGGTGCGTGGTTTTGATAGTAATCAAAGATAAGAAGGAATATTCCCTTGTGGAGCCCGAAATGCGGGGCAAGATAAATGAATACATTCTGTTCGCACACCAAAACGTTCCTTATTATAGAAAAACTATCACTTCTGGTGCTAGCTTTGAAAGTTATTTTGAGATCCCGCTCACACCGGAGGAGTCTCTATCAACAGATCCGCTTTCATTTTTAGCTTTAAGGGATAAAGTGGTTCGGGCTACGACATCAGGGGGGACGTCGGGGAGGCGCAAGATCCTTTTTAGAACCAAGGAGGACCTTGAAAGGAGCATATACACAGTTACGAAGATTTTCAGGGACTTGGGAGTGAAGGCGGGGGAAAGGATAGCAATTTTGCAACCTTTCGACATGTGGAATACAGGACATCATGCTATGGCGGCATTCGAACGGATTGGTGCCCTCAGTTTCCCTTTGGGGCTCTCAGGGACCGACGAATACATCCTGTGGCTTTTGGAAGAGTTCCAATGTGATACAGTATTTTCTACGCCATCGCGCGCCTCATTACTTGCTTCTATGGGAAATAGGTTGCACTTCATCAAAAGAGTGATCTGCACAGGTGAGCCCATACTAGAGGTCCATCGCAAAGTGGTCGAGGAAGCTTGGGGCGCGGAGATTTTCGGGACCTACGGCACAGAGGAGTTCGACGGAGTAGCATACGAATGCGAGGCTCACGAAGGCTATCACATAGTAGATGAGGATCTCATAGTCGAGATAATTGACCCGGATCTAAGGGTCCCAACAGGTAGCAAGGTAGGTCTCTTGGTGTTGAGCAAAATAAATCGCACTGGTACTGTACTGCTAAGATATCCTGTTGGAGACCTTGTTGAAATAGACGATACCCCATGTAAATGTGGAAGTAGAACCCCTCGCATAATTTTACTTGGACGGCTCTCTGAGACTTTATATCTCTACAACGGGCTCAAGATCACCATAAAGGCAGTAGAAGAAGCTATAAAGTCGGCTCTTGGTTATCTACCTCTTTATCAAGTCGTTGTCCAGGGTGAAAAGGACAAGGAAAGTTTAGTTCTGACTGTGCAACATGCACCATCTGAAGAGACCAGAGATAAAATATTTAGCTCCTTGTTGTCATCATTACCGGATCTGGAGGAGGCTTACGCCTTAGACAAGTCTATAGACCTCGATATAATACTTGACAGTTCATTCTCGTCATTCTTCATAACTAGGAGAGGTAAGCTGCCGAGGGTGGTTGACAGGAGGCAAAAGTCATAATTGTTTTTTAATAGCAATGTTGTCTCAGACCTTTCTGCCTTTCAGAAGCTTTATAACCTCTTTGCAGAAATGTGGCAGATCCGCTGGCATCCTCGAAGTGACTATGTTGCCGTCGACAACTACTTGCGCATCCAAGAATTTTGCGCCCGCATTCTTCAAGTCCGTCGCAACTGACTTCCAGCACGTAGCTTTTTTGCCTCGGAGGATGTCTGCCTCTATCAGCATTTGGGGGCCGTGGCATATGGCTGCTATGACTTTTTCTTTATCAAATGCTTCCTTTACGATTTTGACTAGGTCGGAGTTCATGCGCATTTTATCTGGGGCTCTTCCTCCCGGAATTATCACTGCCTCATACTCTTCAATATATACATCTTTTGGCGATATATCCGATCTGAAGGGGACCCCGTGCTTTCCAAAGTATGTCTCCTTAGCCTTTGTTGCGCATGTCACAACTTCGTATCCTTCCTCTTGGAACCTGTAATATGGATAAATAAATTCAGACTCCTCTACACCCTCGTCTACCATTATCAATATTTTATTCAAAACAGTCACCAATTAAAAATCCCTAGCCTTCGATTTTAATTTTATATCATGAGCCTTCAAGACTTTGGGGTGACCTTTGTCATTGAGCTGGTCGCCGACCAACAAGGTCGTGGTAAATTAGAGACGGTATCTTTCAAATAATTTGGAAGATATAGATTAAATTAGTGAATTTAGATTGACCTTCTAGACGGTGGCTTAAAACAATTTTTATGATAAGCTCTTACCTTTTTATTAAAAATATCTTATAATATTACTAAATTTGATTAATAAGTTGTTTATGATCATGGTCATCAAATTTATCTGTTATAGCGTTAAGCTTAAATTCATTAACGAGTAATAAAATTAGGTGATTTTTTTGGGATCTATTCCGAGAAGAAAAAGGTGGATCACGGACTGGTGGCCTGAAAGGCTTAACTTGAAGGTATTGCGCCAGAACTGTTCCCACAGTAACCCATACGGTGCGGAGTACGACTATCCTTCGGAATTCGAAACCCTAGATCTCGCAGAGGTAAAGAAAGACCTCAAGGAGCTCATGACAAAATCCCAAGATTGGTGGCCCGCTGACTTTGGGCATTACGGTCCTCTCTTCATCCGCCTTGCTTGGCATAGCGCCGGGAGCTACAGAGTATTTGACGGAAGGGGAGGGGCAAGGGCGGGGGACATCCGTCTAACACCGAGGATTAACTGGGCGGACCATATAAGGTTGGAC
>CAZZJY010000042.1:0-4301 GCA_964654895.1 uncultured Nitrososphaerota archaeon | reverse complement strand
CACTAGCCTCCATAGTAATAGCATTCGTGGGGAATGTTTCGAAAAATCCTATCGAAAGAAGGATTTAGGATGAATATGGAGCACGCAGTAGACCAAAAAAGATATTATAAGAGAGTTAAGCGGGGTTACGCCACCGGGCATGAACGTCCCAAAACCAGCACCCAATATCCACGAAATTAAACCTCGCAGGTAGACCCCTTCCTTTGGGAGAACAGTCTTAGATAGGATGTAGTACTCTGCCAAGTTGATACCTATCAGTGGGGGCAGCAGCACACCTATAAGTTGTAGGAAGATCCTGAGCTGGTCGAGTTTACCCCTATACGAGACAGTTAAGCCTCCGAGGGCGGCAAAGACCGTGGCATTTTTCCTGCTGATCCCAGCCAATGTTGAGAGGGCAATTGAGGGCGGGTAGAGAGATGAAGCTGCTGCTGTGCTCCCCACCAGCAACAAAAGGTTGGCAAGGATCGGGAGACCCATGACCGTCAGTGCCTGGACAGGGTTTGGGACTGATGTATGATAGCCAATTAGACTGCCGGAGATCAATGAAAAGATGACGACGGGGAATACCACCCCAAACGCAGTTATTTTGAGGTCCCTGATGGACTGCGCCCCTTTTACAAAATCTGGAGATACTGTCGAGATAGACATGGCTCCCCCAATTGCAAGGGTGGATGCGTAGATCAGGTCTCCATTCGCCAGGTCTGACGGGGCAGAGCCGCTGGAGAGTATTGCATACAATGCCCACAACGCAAATGCCCCTGTTACAAGAGCCGTGACCTTGGTGAAGTCGGAAAGGTGCCTGAAGCTGAAGTAAGTTACGCTGGCCACCAGTATTCCAAATATTGTGATGGAGAGTGTTTTTGTCAGGGGTGTGAGTTTAGAGAGTGCCTCGCCGCCCAAGGTAATGAGTACAGAAAACCAGCCTATCTGGGTGATCGTTATCAGTGGCGAGGCAAAGAACCTAGATCCCTTCGTTCCCAATGAGCCCTCCATTACCTTGAGAAGCCCCATATGCGCCCTTGAGCCTACGCCTCCATGAAGGTAGATTATTGTCGAGAATGTCAAACCCGCGAGTATCGATACAGCCACTGCCATCTCAGGGGGGAGCAGCGTCCCTATGGTTCCACCAACAGTCAGGAGTGCAGGACTTATGAATATGACGCCCAACGTAGGCGCTATCTTTGTCCAAGGGTATAGCTCAACATCTTCCATTTGAGAGACTCCCGTCTACAATTTTACTTTCCATTGCGGGCGACGCTGGAGTGGTCCAATTCGTCGTTCTGCCCCCCAATTCTTTTTTTCATCCAGCCCCTGCCATAGCAACGGAGCCCGAGCTTCCTGTAAAAGTTCTGGACGTCAGTCCTTGCCCTGAGGGTTATTCTCACCTGTTGATCGAAGAATGTCGTGGCTATCCATCTTGTGAGGTGGTCGAAGAGAGCCTTTCCAATGCCCCTCCGCCTGAAGGATTTTGCCACGGCGATCCACTCTATTCTGATGGTCGGGGTGACGGTCTTCAGGTGACGGGCGACCAAGACTCCAACTATCCTGCCTTGGTGTACCGCGATGAATGTAATCCACCCTTTGTCTGATCTTAGGATCTTCTTCGATTCGTGCTCCCAACTTCGGATTTTATAGTATTTTGCCTTCCCAGGAAAGCTCTCTCTCAAAACCGTTGCTATACCTTCAATATCCTTGGATATTGCAGGCACGATCTCTATATTTGATTTTGTACTATCTTCCTCTTCAGTACTGGCTTCATTCAAGTTCAATCAGCTCAAAAGGACTCCACGATTCTTTCGGCGATTGCTTGCACGGTGGCATTGGAGTAGTCCTCGATACTTCCATTATCGCATGCTGCCGAGAGGTCCGGGTCTATTGGGATCGATCCCAAGAATTTAGTGTTGATCTTTTCGGCAAGCATGCGACCCCTCTGTTCGCCAAAGAGGTTTATCCGCTCCCCACATTTGGGGCATATGACATAAGACATATTCTCAACTATACCTAAGATAGGAACCCCCAGCATTGTTGACATGTTGATGGCTTTTGATACTATGAGGTTGGCGAGCTCCTGTGGCGACGTCACCACAACTACTCCATCAAGGGGAAGTATCTGCATCACGGTTAGCTGAGCGTCGCTCGTTCCTGGAGGGAGATCCACTAGCAGGTAGTCGAGCTCCCCCCAGTCCACATCAATGTAAAACTGGCGTATGGCGCTACTTACAAGCGGACCCCTCCAGATCACAGGGGCCTCCTGCCGCCCCGTGATTAGGTTCATTGAGATCAGTTTGATGCCGTTCTTCGAAGTGGGCGGCACTATCTTCCCCTCCAGAACAAATGGAGGAGTGTTAACGCCAAATATCTTTGGAATGCTCGGACCGGTTATGTCTGCGTCCAGAATGCCGACCCTCATACCTCTCTTGGAGAGGGTCGTAGCGATTATGGCGGTCACTGATGATTTGCCGACTCCACCTTTACCAGAGACTATTGCGATGATCTTCTTAATGCCCTTCTTTGGCAACTTTTCAAGGAGGTGAGCACTCCTCGCCTTTATCTTTGCGGAGAGAGCCTTCAGCTCCTCTTCGCTCATAGTAGTCAGCTCCAAATCTACCTTGCTCACGCCCTCAATGCTCTTTACGGCGACCTCAGCCTCCTCCTTCAACCTGCTCGCGAGTGGACATGAGCCCGAAGTGAGGGCCATCACAATCTTAACTTCGTTCCCTTCAACCTTGACATCACGGATCATGTTGGCGGCAACTATGTCCATGCCTAGTTCAGGGTCGACGACACCCTTCAAAGCCTCCAAAACATCGTCCTTATTGACCAATGCGAACGCCTCTTGAAGTGGTAAGTATTAACCGGACTTATAAATTTCTGCCTTTTATTGGAATTATTAGCAGAACTTCAGCCACTATGAATCTTTTTAGGGGGCGCCAAAAGTTTTTAATATGGATGGATAGACTATCCATATGGTATCACTTATGGCAGAAGGGCTGCCGAGGGTAAAGAAGGTATCATACACAGCTATGGTGATTGCGTTAGCGGTATCGCTAAGGATAATTAAGTACTCCCTCTTTGGGCCAACCCAATTTGTGAACTTCCCAGCAGCATTTACCATAATCGGTGGCGCTCTGCTGGGACCTTCTTCAGGATTGGCTGCAGGACTCACAACATACATCTTGTCAGACATAATGATTGGGTTGCCGGGACCTTGGACCGTTGTCAACTCTGTTCTGATGGGGGGGGTCGGTTTTTTAAGCGGTCTGATATGGGGGAGAGAAAGCGTCAGGCAGGTCGGCAGACTAGGACTTGCCGTTGGATCGTACATAATGTTGCTGGCTTTTGATATAACAAATTCTTGGGCATTATTGGTCATAATGGGCTTCGACTGGCTCAGTGCTCTAGTAATAGGGATTGTTGGACTTTTCTTGCCTGCAGCGGGAGGGTACCTCTATATGGTCGGTCCAATCACCGAAGCGACCACTGTTCTTTTGATAGTAACAATAGTTAGTATGCTCAAAAAGAATGGGTTTTTGCTCAAAGCATAGAAAACTAGCTGCCCACAGCCAAAAGCTCTTGGGCTTCCTTGCGACAGTGGCTAAGCTCAAGAATGAGGCTCAAAGTATTAGAGTATTAAAAAATAAAAAAAATAGCTATTTTAGAACTTTGTGAGCTCCCACTTTATTGTCTCGCCGTTCTTAATTACGTACTGGTCTGCGCCCACAGGACCCATACTCCAGCCATCCGAGGACCATGTGTACCAGATCCAGTATTTATTGGCAGAAGGATCCTCTGATACGCCGTTTATGGAGTTTACCCAGATGCCCATCGACGGGTAGACTGTGAATACCACATTGCAGAGCTTTGCTGTTGCATTGAAAAGGGACCAGCCTATTGGAAAGTATGTGTCGTTGTACCACACCACTGTCCCGTTGCCGTAGCTGACTGCCAAGTTAACTTTGTTTGCAACGTTTGAGACAATAGATTGAAGGCTCTCTATCATGGAGCCTTGTCTCTGCGAGAGCACATAATAATTCGAGGCTGCGACAGTGGCGCCAACAGCCCAGACCAGAAGCACGATGGATGCTAATGCCCATGGGTTGATGTTCACGGTTAATCACTATATGGACAGATAATCCATCCATAATATAAGGATTGCTGTGGGTTTATAAGCTAAAAGTACATCTGAATTTGTGGAGCAATATCAGTATGAGGCGCAAAGTGCCATTCTTTGGGTTCGAATACGTGACAGTTTTACCGGGCTTTTCCTGCAAGAGGTGTGCCATGTGCTGCAAAGGTAAAGT
>CAZZJY010000041.1:0-3412 GCA_964654895.1 uncultured Nitrososphaerota archaeon | reverse complement strand
AATTTTAAAAACTACATAAGCTAGGTCTGATTTTTATTATCATAAAATTCATAAGATGGTGATCTTAAAATCTAGTTGATAACTGGGTTAATTTTAACGAAACTATTTTTAATACCACAATAGAAAAGATATACTGGGTATTCCAAATGCCTGAAAAAAAAGTATCTATTAAAATTGGAGACGTTGCAGGCAACACAGGTGTTTTCAACCCGACGGACCTGTCCGCGCTAGGAGCAAAGGCTGGCGATGATGTGGAGCTCTACACGGCGACTAGGGCATGGACGGTGACTGCCAAGGTCGACGCCTCTGTTCCGGCAGGTACTGTTTGGGTCGGAAAAGGAGTTGCCGCGAGGCTAGACGTCGAGGACGGTGCTGAAGTAACCTGCTCGTGGACGCCCCCGGTGACTGAAGAAAAATATGAGCCACCACCATGAGGTGAAAAAAATGGTAGTTTTGGCAGTGGAATTTGATGGGAGAGGGGTAACGCAGACTGCCCTTCTCAGGGCTGCGAGCGAGATCATATGCAGCGCAGCCGACAAAGAGGGCAACCCAGCTCTAGGATACGAGCGATACGACGATGCACCCGACAGGGTCGGCATACCTATCAAGGGCTTTGCCGTGGTCTCTAAGCCACAAATCTCAGAAAGAGCCTTCTGGGCCGATGCGGACGACGTCGCGGCGGAATTAGACCAGCTCGCGCCACCCGTCTGCGACCTAACACACTTCAAGATGTGTTTCGACGAGTTGGCCCCAGAGGCTATGCTCTACGAGCCAAGGGCTGTGGACGCAGTCCTAGTCCTTGACGACACCCTTGTGAAGGGCGGAGAGCCTTGGGCACACATCGGGCTACAACCGATCCATGACAAGTTGAAGGATGGAGGAGCCATTGTAGTCAACAGCAAGAGGAGCCCAGAGTATCTGCAGAAGTTTATCCAGCCAACAGACAAGAAATATAAGCTAGCCACGATTGACGCAGACTCCATGGATAGGATCATTGTGGTCCCGCTGATCGGCGCCATGTTGAAGGTCGCTCCAGGGATAGTTTCATACAGGGCGGTGATAGCAGCCGTGAAGGAGAGGTACAAAGCAGAAGGTCCAAAGAAAGCAGCAGTTGTTAGAGACGCATACAACAAGGTCCAGGTCAAGGAGGTATAAAAAATGACAAAGAAGTTTGAAGAATTCCCAACTTGGAAGGAGATGCCAGTAGGGCTGGTCGTCTTCGCACCCCCAGTCAACGGTCCAAACCCGCACTTCAAGACAAACACCTTCAGGACTCTGAGACCTGTGACAGACCCGGCGAAATGCAATAAGGATGGGCTCTGCTGGTTGTACTGCCCTGACTCGTGCAGGAGTTCAGATGCTGAGACTCTGTTCGCAGTGAACCTTGACTACTGTAAGGGTTGTGGAGTCTGCGCAGAAGTTTGCCCGACAAAAGCCATCAGCATGATAAATGAATTGGAGTTTAAGGAGTGATAAAAATGGTGAAATTAATAACAACTGGAACAACAGCAATAGCTACAGCAGTAAAGCATGCAGATGTCGACGTGATATCTGCATATCCCATTAGACCCTACACAGGAGTTATGAATGAGCTGGCAAGGATGATTGCGGACGGAGAGTTTGACGCAGAATACATCGTGGCAGATTCGGAGCACACCCAATTTGAGATCGCAAAGCATGCAGCCGCATGCGGCGCAAGAGTATTTACAGGTAGCGCAGGCATAGGATGGGCATTCGCACATGAGCCACTGGTTGTGACGCCTGCGGACAGGGTGCCAGTGGTGGCTATGGTAGGAAACAGAGCCTTGGACGATCCAGGCAACTTTGGTGTTGAGCACACCGAGACCCTCATCACGAGAGATACTGGATGGATGATGTGCTGGCCAGAGAACCCCCAGGAGGCCTATGACTTAACACTCATGGGATATAAGATCGCAGAGGATCCGAGCGTCCTCCTACCTTATGTCGTCTGCTGCGACGGAAACTTCATCACCCATGTGAGGTTCCCCGTGGATCTTCCTGATGTGGAGCTAGCTAGAGAGTTCTTGCCACCCACACCTCCACCGAGGGTAAACATACTGCACCCCGACAAGCCACTCTCAATAGCCCCGCATGTGGACTACTACTGGGGCACAGAGATCAGGAGACAGATGGAAGAAGGCATGAGAAATGCCATAGAGGTCACCAAGAGGGTCCACGAGGAGTTCTACAAGGTCTTCGGAAGAGGAGGGCCGCCATTCATAGAAGAGATAGCCACCGAGGACGCGGACGTTGCTCTGATCGGGCTGGGCGGAATGGCAATGCCGGCGAGGGCAGCCATCGCACAACTGAGAAGCCAAGGAAAGAAGGTCGGGTATGTGAAGCTCAGGAGATTCAGACCATTTGCCACGGAGGTCATAAGGGACGCCCTCAGGAAGTTCAAGGTTGTTGCTGTCTTGGACAACGACTTCTCGTTCGGTTCGGCATACCACGGAGGCATTGTCTTCCAAGAGGTCCGATCTGCGCTTTATGATGTCCCTGAGAGACCAAAGGTAGTCAACTACCTGATCGGTCTCGGAGGGAGGGAGATAACAGTGGACGCCATGAGGAGCATATACAACCAAGTTTTAGAGATCGCTGAGACTGGCGAGGTCAAAAAGTTAGTTCAGTGGGTTGGAGTGAGGGAGTGAGAACATGAGTTGGGAGAAACTTGAGATAAGAACACTCAAGGACGTTCCAAAGGACGAATATTTCGTGGCAGGGCACAGGACTTGCCAAGGTTGTGGTCCTGCCCTCGCGTGCAAACTCATAGCAAAGGCCGCAGGTCCGAGAGCCATCTGCATAACCGCAACTGGGTGCATGTACGTTGCCAACTGCAGCTACAATACAACGCCATGGGCAATACCATGGATGCACGCCCAGTTGGGTGGAATCGGATCTGCAGTGTGTGGCGCCGCGGCTGCCTACAAGGCAATGATGCGCAAAGGCAAGATAAAGAAAGAGGAGATCCACGTAATAGGTCTGGCAGGAGACGGTGGGGCTGCGGACATCGGACTATCAGGAATCTCTGGTGCCATGCTTTCAGGTGAAGACCACCTGATAATAACATACGACAACGAGTCCTATGCAAATACAGGTGTACAAGCGTCAAGCCTAACCCCATGGGGTGCTTGGACTACATTCACCCCGCCAGGCAAGATGCTGAGGTTGGGCAACGTAAGGGTCAAGAAGGACCTTCCGAAGATGATCGCTGCAGGTCACCCGAATGTTCGCTACGTCGCCACCGCTAGCACATCCTTCCCGTTCGACCTCATGACAAAGGTGAGGAAGGGCTTAGCGGTGAAGGGACCGGCATTCCTTCAGATACACACACCATGCCCCAAGGGCTGGAAGTTCTCTCCAGAGCTCACCGTGAGGATCGGAAGGCTAGCCG
>CAZZJY010000040.1:0-3287 GCA_964654895.1 uncultured Nitrososphaerota archaeon | reverse complement strand
TTTTATTTTTTAAATTTAATTTAGTTAAACAATTTAAAAAGTTACTCAACTATGAGCGTCAACTTTATTTTAGTACTGCCTCTCTTAATTGCCTTCACAATCTCCCTGCTCAAATCCGCCGCCGCCTTATTCGAGTAAACCATTAGAGTCCTTCCACAAATATACCCGCTCTTCCTCGCCACCATGTCTTTCCCACTCTCGAAGGTGAGGGAAGGGTGGCCTTGCCCCCAAACTTCCTCCGAAATGCCATCGGCTTCAATTATCAACCCAATCCTCGCCTCTTTAGTTTTTGCCCTTCTCCTGAACTCTTCTGGAAGGTCGCTGAGTGCCAATTCCGAACGCGTTGCCACCACGCAATCGCCGCGCAAGCTTTTTAGGGGCTCCTTTGTGACCTCAATGGTGGTTCTATGCGTGGCTGTTATCAGAGGGTCCCCCCATGCATAAAAAGTTACCTTCAGCTTGAACACCAAGACTTTTTTATAGTCGTGACCAAATAAAACTTTAGAAGGGAAATCTGGTGGATTTTGCCGAGAAGCGCGAAAGGCTCGTAAAGCGCCTGATTGAAGAGGGCATTCTGAAGAAGCCAGAAGTGATCAGGGCGATGCTGAGGGTTCCGAGGGAGGAGTTTGTTCCACCAGAGTTGCGGGAGCACGCGTATATAGACTCCCCTCTGCCGACACTCGAAGGTCAGACCATCTCAGCTCCTCACATGGTTGCTATGATGTGCGAGCTCCTCGACCTGAGGAAAGGTCAAAAAGTTCTCGAGGTCGGAGCAGGGACTGGATATCATGCTGCCGTCTGCGCAGAGATAGTCGCGCCGCTCGACGTGCCTCCCGATGAACGGGGCCATGTTTATGCCATAGAACGCCTAAGTCGCCTTGTGGAATTTTCAAGGAGAAACTTGGAGCGTACGAAATTCAGCGACCGTGTGACCATCATAGAGGGCGATGGCACGCTGGGTTATCCTGAAGCTGCACCTTTTGACAGAATCCTTGTGACGGCTGCCGCTCCCAAGATCCCTCCGCCTCTTAAAGCTCAGCTCAAAGACGGTGGAAAAATTGTGATCCCTGTGGGCGAGGCTTACTCCATTCAAGACCTAATACTTGTAGAGCGGAAGGGCGACTCCTTCAACGAGTACACATGCGGAGGCTGCGTCTTCGTCCCCCTCTACGGAAAATACGGATGGTCATAACTCTTTACAAAATTGATTTCTACCATTGGCTCATGTTCAGCCAAACCACTTTTCCAGACTAGACTGCCTCTCTACCTCTCTCTTCATTTTTTTTACTCTTTGAAGGGCAGCCTCCACTCTCTCCAAGGAGAAATCATGGTTATCGCAGAGTATTTTCTTGACCCTTTCATCGTCCAGTTCGCCCCATTCGAGCCTGTATTCCCCCGAGGTCTTCGGGTTCAAGAAGATCTCCTTTATGGCATCAACATCGACGTGCGGATCAACCTCTATCGCCCCCCTCTCGATCGCAGCCTTCAGCGACCCGTATTCTTCTATTATTTTCTTTGCCTTCTTTGGTCCTATCCCTTTAAAGCCGTCGGGATTGAAGTCTGTCCCAAGCATGATTCCAATGTCAATGAGCTGTTCCCTGCTCACATTCAGGGCGCGCAAAACATCATCGAGCCTTATGACCTCGGGTTCTACGTCTATGTAAACCGGCTTATTTGGCAGCTTTCTCCTCCCCGAGATCGTCAGGTTCCTCACAAGCCTGGGTGCTCCGAACAGCAGGGAGTCATAATCTTGGCTCACTGTGGCCCATGCGTCCCCGCGCCTTGTCATAAACGCTGCCTGAGCTTCACCCTCTGATGGAGCCTGGACCCAGGGTATGCCCATAGCCTCTAGTAGGTCTTTTGTCTGGGTGACCATCTCCCCGGTCAGCCGCGATGTGGCCTGCGCCGCCTTCCTCGCACCCTCTAGGTCGCCCCTTTCAAGCGCCGCCTTGTACTCCTCCTCAGCCTTTTCCTTGATCTCAGCCCTCCTCTCTATCTCCCGAAGTTTGAGCTCAGGGGGTTTCCCGTCGAAAATATACACAGGCTTTATTCCAGCCTCTAGTAGGTTCACCGTTCTGTAAAAGACGCCACTGAGGTGACTAGTAACCCTCCCGGCAGAGTCCATAAGTGGGGTGCCGTCTGGTTGCCTTATTATCGACAGGAACTGGTAAAGCGCGTTGTACCCATCAATTGCCAGTACCCTTCCCTTCATCTCCTCCAAAGATATCGTCTGAGCCGTTATCAGTCCCTTTAAATTTACTCCCATGTTCTACGTTTCCCTTACCTTTGCTAGGGTTATCACTTTACCCTTCTTCTGTGCCGAGACATTAACTTTGCCCCTCAGCTCCAGTCTCATCAGCACCCTGTTGAGCTCTGCCAGAGATATGTCTTTGATCATCGTCTTGAGCATCTCTAAGAGCTCGTCGTCTCTGATGGCGCCCTCTCTCTTTCTCACCAGGTCCAGAATTATGAGATCTAGGGGCTCTGCGCGCCAGCCCCCCTCCTCATCGGGAATCTTGATCCCTCCTAAGCGAAATTGATTAGCGGCTGCCTTCCGCTTAGAGCCTGTTTGCTCCTCTCCTCCCATGATTTGTAGAACTTGTACATGTCCTCAGTTATTGAGGGTCTGATCTTCTTGAGTGCCTTCTCGAAGTGGTGCATGGTCACCTCTGTGGCCTCAGGGTTCTCCCTAAGGGCTACGAGCCCAGCCTCCCTACATACCGCTTCTATGTCTGACCCTGCGTAGCCTTTGGTCATATTCGTGAGCTTTTCGAGGTCCACATCCTTCGAGAGGGGCATCCCCTTGGTGTGGATCTTGAATATCTGGAGGCGTGTCTCATTGTCCGGCTCCGGGACGTATATCAGCCTGTCAAACCTCCCTGGTCTTAGCAGAGCTGGGTCGATTATGTCTGGGCGGTTGGTTGCGCCAACGACCACAACATTCTCCAGCCCGAGTATGCCATCCATCTCCGTTAAGAGTTGGCTTATGACCCTCTCCGTAACCATGGAGTCCCCCCCACCAGCCCACCTAACCGGGGCTATTGAGTCGATCTCGTCAAAGAATATGATTGCCGGCGCCGCCGTCCTCGCCCTCCTAAATACCTCCCTTATCGCCCGCTCAGACTCGCCCACCCATTTGCTGAAGATCTCAGGTCCTTTTATTGTTATGAAATTGGCCTCGCTCTCTGTGGCTACCGCCTTGGCTAGGGGGGTGTTTTCCCCCCCCGGGGGACCGTACAGGCGAACACCCTTTGGCGGGTCTATGCCAAGCCTCTTTAACGCACTTC
>CAZZJY010000039.1:0-5616 GCA_964654895.1 uncultured Nitrososphaerota archaeon | reverse complement strand
AGCCTGAGCCCCCCCCTTTGTTTATTTTTTTGGTTTTTAATTTTTATTCCCTCCCTACGCCGGAAAAAGTCTCCAGTGAACCTTCCCCCAAAACAATTATCCCATGCCCCCCAAGGACCCCACCACAAGAACAACCGCCACTAAATACTTCATCTTGGCACCACGCAAATCAAAAGTCTTCCTCAAAGCCTCCTCCAAGAAAATAAAACCTGCAACCCCGATAAGGGTGAGGAAGAAAGACGCAAAGAATTCCGTGGAGGTCTGGCTAGTGCTAGATCTTGCCATAAAACTGGTACCCACGCCCGTCTGGACCGCCCCGCCCGGCTGCATTATTATGAGATAGACCCCGCCGCTTGTGAGGAATATCGTGAAAAACGCTCCCAATATCGCCAAAACTTTCTTATTTAAGAGACTTTCAAGCACAACGTTCACCTGGCTTTGCTCTATCAATTCTCATCCCGTCCCTTTATTATCTTAACGGTTCTTATCTATATGTGATGTACATACAAAATCTGAAAAACACATTTTATGATTTTTACTAACATAAATTACATAAGCCTCGACTCATTCTTAAAAATCGAATTGGTATGACTCATCCGTCAAAGGATATCATGTTTACAAAGAGCAGGTTGCTAGAAGGAAAAAAGATCGCTCTGTGTGTATGCGGGAGTGTAGCCGCCATAAAGGCGCCTGACCTCGCGAGAGAGTTGATGCGAAACGGAGCTGAGGTCTTTGCCATAATGTCTCCCTCGTCTCAAAAATTGATATCCCCCAGCCTGTTGGAGTGGGCGACGGGAAACCCCGTAATCACCGAACTCACAGGTAAAATTGAGCACGTGCAACTGGGGGGTAAGGGGGGCGTAGACCTTGTCCTGATAGCCCCTGCCACTGCGAACACTATCGGCAAGATGGCAGCCGGAATAGACGACACCCCGGTCACTTCTTTGGCAACCACTGCGATCGGCTCTGGGATTCCCGTGATGATTATACCTGTGATGCACGGGAGCATGTACCGTCACCCACTTGTATCCGAGAATCTTAAGAAATTATCCTCACTGGGAATAAAGATAATACCTCCGGAGATAGTCGAAGACAAAGCGAAATTTCCTGAAATATCCGTGATTGTTGAAGAAGTCCTGTCTGCCTTATCTAGGAAAGATATGGCCGGAATTTCTGTTCTCGTGACGGCAGGTCCAACAAGGACTTACATGGACTCTATTCGTTTTCTCACAAACTCCAGCTCTGGGAAGATGGGATATGCCTTTGCGTACGAAGCCTCTGCTAGGGGGGCAAGGGTTACCCTAATATCTGGTCCCACAAATCTTGCTACTCCAAAGGGCGTAAATATAGCGCCCGTTGAGACCACAGAGGAGATGCTAGAAGCTGTCGATAATGCACTTTCCAAAGAAAAATACGACCTCTTCATAATGGCGGCCGCCCCGCTCGACTTCACAATAGTAGAAAAATTTGATGGGAAGGTCCCGAGTACATCAGAACTAAAGCTAACACTTAGGCCCCTACCGAAGATAGTCGACATTGCGAGGAAAAAATCCAAGGAGCTATTCATAATCGGCTTTAAGGCAGAATACAACCTCACTCGTGAAGAACTACTCTCAAGGGCCATGGGTAGGTTATTGGAATCCGGCATGGACCTCATCGTTGCCAACGACCTGTCCAGCCCATTGACTGGGTTTAAGGCGGATACTGACGAAGTCTACATCCTGGATAAAAATGGGCTAGTCGATCATATTCCGCTCTCTCCAAAGCGGGAGGTTGCGAGGAGGGTAATAGACTTATACCTAAAGAGGAGAGGATCGAATGCAGTCACAAGTTCACACCCAAGCTGAATCAATATCAAGTTCATACCCCCAGTACGGAGAGGCGTACGCCCCTGGTCATATAACTGGATTTTTCACTATCCACATCTCCGAGGACCCTGTATACACTGGTTCCAAAGGTGCTGGCATATGTTTGGAGGCAGGTGTGACCACGCGGGTCACCATCAGGAAGAGCGATAAGCCGGAAATTGTCTTGCTCTGGAACGACATGCCCCTCGCCGATTCTAAGGTCTCCAAATCCGTCATGCAAAGGTTCTTTGGTCCTAATGTAAAATTGTCGGTCTTGGTGGAGCAAAGGTCAATTCTCCCCCTGAATTATGGTTATGGGATAAGTGGGGCCTCTGCACTCAGCCTTGCACTGGCCGTGAATAAAGCGCTGGGATCGCCCCTGCCAAGAGTCAAGGCAGGTGAGATCGCTCACTTGGCAGAGGTTGAGAACCTCACCGGGCTTGGGGACGTCTCTGCTCAGATGGTTGGTGGGTTCGAAATGAGGCTTCTGCCAGGGGCACCCACGGTCGGGAGGGTTCAAAGATTGCAGACTCCTGAGGATTATTTTATAATCACAACCCCGGTCAAACGGATCTCAACAAATAAAATGATCTCAGACCATTTCGCCAAGATAAATGAGAAAGGCGAACTCGCTATGTCGTCTTTTATGAACTCTCCAACACTGGATGCCTTCATAACCCTCTCGAGGAAGTTCTGGGAGAGCCTCTGGTCCCTAGATCCAGAAATAGTGAAAGTCTTGAAAAGATACGAGTCAATTGGAATCAAACTCGTTTCACTCAAGAAGGGTCTTGTGTATGGTTTAATTCATAAGGATGAGGCGGGCAGCATCCTCGAAAGAATCTCCCAAAAGAGCTCTCAAAAAACCATCCCGATGTTAATATACGAGCCGTCGTTTGGTCTGCCGATAATAGTTACTAGAATATCTTCTGGGGGCGCATGCTGATGGGAATTCACCTAAAGATACCAAGAAATCATGTTAGAGCGCACTCGCTGAGAAAGAGGGAAGCCATAATCAGAGCAGAGGAAAAAGGGATACTTGCGAAGGCTGGGCTTATTGCCCACGGTAGGGGAGAAGCTTTCGACTACCTCCTTGGAGAGACCTCAATACCCCCTGCAATATTTGCCACAAAAGCCGCAGTAGCCTCTCTGCTTTTAGCGGCCCATCCAGTCATATCCGTTAATGGAAATGTTGCCGCTCTGGTTCCTAGGGAAATAGTCCGGCTATCAAAAGTACTGAACGCCCCCCTTGAGGTCAACCTCTTCTTCAGGACGAGGCGGAGAGAGGAAGCCATAAAGTCTGTGCTACTCAAGGCAGGCGCCAAGGAGGTCTTGGGAGTCGGAAGAGATGCTAGTGCCACGATCCCCGAACTATTCAGTGAGAGGCGGCGCGTAGACCCCCGTGGCATCTACTCGGCCGATGTAGTGCTGGTGCCTTTGGAGGACGGTGATAGGACAATGGCGCTGAAGAGAATGGGAAAGTTCGTGATAACAATTGACTTGAACCCTCTATCGAGAACAGCTCAGAGTGCAGATATAACTATAGTGGACGACATAGTCCGTGCCGTGCCGAATATGATCAAAGCCTATAAGGAGTTAAAGGGTCTCTCGAGAGAGGAGTTAGCTTCCTTGCTGGCTAGGTTTGACAACAGGAAAAACTTGTCTGAGGTCATCCTCTACATAGGGGATAGGCTAAAGACTCTAGCTGAGGATGAACACCTATGAGTTTGAATCAGAGACGCGCATCGCTCCTATCACACATAGCAGTGTTGGGCGCCCTTTCAATCATCATGAGCTCAATAAAGGTCTCATTTCCGCTCGGAAACCCTAACTTGGGGTCCACCCCGGTCTCACTCTCCGCCGTCCTCTCTGGAGGTTATGCTGGTTTCCTGGTGGGGATAATAAAAGGTCTCGGGGTCTCGCTTTGGACCGGTCAAGCGATCCTAGAGATCCCTGCCGGGGTGGGCGATGGTCTAATGGCATTATTCACTAATGCCCTCTCTAAGAGAATAGGGCCCTTTTACGCGGTCGTCTTGGGTCAGATCTCTCGTTACATCTTCACCTCTGGCATGATCGCTTTGGTCTTGGGCTCGGTCGCTACACTTTCTCCGACACTGCTTGGGGCATATACTATATTTTCAAAGATCACCTCATCAGCAGCATACACCTCCCCAGACTGGGCCCCTCTCCTCATTTCAAACATCGGACTGGTATGGGTGGCAATGATCCCGGCGATAACTGCATCTGTGGTTGCCAATGCCGCCCTTTCAGCAGCAGTTGTCTTGGGTCTTAAAAAATTCGCACCATCATCATTAAAGAAAGTTTAAATCCCAGTAATGGTTTTATATACTTGCTCAAAAATTTTTAGGGGTCTTGGCCTTGGAGACTGTTTCAACGATTCAGCTCCTAAGGCACTTTGTTGAGGCTCCTGGAACACGTACGCTACTCAAGGGTTTTTCTTCATATTGCAACAAAGATAAAAAATCTAGGCTTGAAGTGGCGCTGGAGCTCTACTTGGGTCTGAGGGATGATGCCTGCCTAAAGTGCAAGCTAGCGGAGAAGTCGATCTCAGCTCTTTTAAAGGTTGGTGGCAATGCCTTCGGAGCCACCGAAGAGGCAATGAAGGCAAAGTTTAAAGACCCCTACTGGCGGAGGGGGCTGATGAGCGTTATAAAGGGTCTAGCCCTCTTCGGCGTCACAAAGCCCTTTGTCCCTGGGGCACCATTTCAGGTTGTCTGGAATGTAACATACAAATGCAACCTAAGATGCAAACATTGCTACGCGGAGGCTGGCACCTCTAACTATAACGAGATGGGGACCGAGGAGGCGAAGAGATGCATAGACAAGTTGGCAGAGTGGGGCGTCGTAATACTTGCATTCTCAGGCGGCGAGCCTCTTGTGCGCCGGGACATCCTCGATCTTGTGAAGCACTCTAATGGATATGGCATATACACCGCCATAGCCACAAATGGCGTTCTGCTCAGCAAGGAGCGGTGCAGGGACCTCAGGTCGGCCGGTGTGGAGTACCTTCAGATAAGCCTCGATGGTGCAACCCCTGAGACCCACGACACTTTCCGCGGCGTCCCAGGAATGTTTGAGAGGACCGTGCAGGGCATAAAGAATGCGGTTGCCGAAGGCTTCTTCGTAAATGTAGCAACAACCGTTACACACCATAACCTCCGGGAAGTCCCCAAAATAATAGAGCTGTGCGAGTCACTGGGCGTAAAATGGTTTATGATGTATAACTTCATACCTACCGGGAGGGGGCGTTTCATAATAGAGAATGATCTCTCGCCTCAAGAGAGAGAGGAACTACTTCAATTCCTCTGGGAACGTCTAAAGAAGAGCAAGGTGAGCCTCCTATCTACCGCGCCCCAGTTTGCTAGGGTCGCACTCCAGATAGAGGGGGCTAACTGTACAAAGATCCCCACCCACTTCCTGAATAGCGATCTCCCGGATAGACTCAGATCCCTATCAGACTTCATCGGCGGTTGCGGCGCTGGGCGCTTTTACATCGCCATGAATCCCAATGGAGACATAACGCCGTGCGTATTCTTCCCGATGGTGGTTGGGAACATATTCAAGGACGACTTGGAGGCGCTTTGGACTGATCTGAGAGAGTTCAAGGAACTACGAATGCGGGACACACTTGAGGGGCACTGCGGGGTTTGCGAATACAGGTATGTTTGCGGGGGATGTAGGGCTAGGGCTTATGGGTACTTTGGGGACTACTCCTCGCCCGACCCTGGCTGCATACTCAACCGGGAATTCT
>CAZZJY010000038.1:0-5364 GCA_964654895.1 uncultured Nitrososphaerota archaeon | reverse complement strand
TCGCCTCGACACGGAAGAAACGCCTGACGGACTCAGAAAGGCTAATGCATTTGGACTCTTCTCCGTGCGCAACCAGTATTTGCTTCGGTCTAGGAGACAGGTTATTTACGAACCTCAGGAGCTGCTTCCTGTCGCTGTGACCCGAAAACCCGTCCATGGATACCACATTCATTTTGACCTCCACAACGTTTAGCTTCCCAGTGGGATCTGTGAGCGGAACCTCCCTGACTCCCCGCAGTATTGAGCGCCCGAGTGTACCCTCGATCTGGTAGTTTACAAAAATCATTGTATTCTTAGGGTCCGGCGCCAGGAGCCTAAAGTATTCCAATGCAGGACCACCTGTCAGCATGCCTGATGTTGCCATTATTATGCAGGGGCTGCCCTCGGCTATGTCTGGTCTGGCGCTCTTGTCGTCCACACTCACAAAGTGCTCTGAGAGGAACGGGTTCTCGCCCTTGTGGAATATCCTGTTCTTCAGATCCCGCGCAAGGTCCTCCGGGTAGGCCGTGTGGATGGCTGTGACTTCTTGTAGCATTCCCTCGATGTAAACAGGGACCTGTGGTATCGTTCCCAACTTTATGGCTTCGTCCAAAACGAGCATAATCTCCTGCGCCCTGCCCACTGCAAGTATGGGTATCAGGACTTTCCCGCCCCGCTGGATGGTTGATTTGATGTGCTCCAAAAATAGGCGCTCCGTCTCTTCCCTTGAGGGGACCACATCGTTCGGAGCCCCGTAAGTGCTCTCCATAATTAGGGTCTCAGCCCTAGGGAAGGAGGAAGTAGCAGGCTCTAACAGGCGCGTCCTCGCGTATTTGAAGTCTCCGGTATATACTATGTTGTGAAAGCCCTCGCCGATGTGGAGGTGCACCATGGCAGACCCAAGTATGTGGCCTGCGTTGTGGAGCGTGAGGCGGATGTCTGGGGATATGTCGGTGACTTCGCCATAGTCCAGGGCTATGGTGTTAAGGAGCTCCTTCTTTACTTCTTTGAGACCGTAAGGAGGAGGGCGCCCCTCCTTTACGGCGACATCCAAGTAGTCGAGCTGGAGAAGTATCATCAGGCTCTTTGTCGGTTTTGTGCAGTAAACGGGACCGTTGTAGCCATATTTAAAGAGTAGCGGAACTAGCCCGCAATGGTCAAGATGCGCATGGGTGACTATCACGGCATCTAGATCCTGGAGGTCCATCTCATCAAGCCTGGGGAACTCCTCGAGGGGGCTCTGTGCGCCCGGCTTAACTCCACAGTCTATGAGGACCTTGCTGTCCAGGGTCTGGACTAGGATGGCTTGCCTCCCGACCTCTCTGAAACCGCCCAGGGCGGTTATTGTGACCCATTCGCTCTTGTAGAGCGGAGGGCGATGTATCCTCCTGCCAACTTTCCTTAAGAACTGCAGTCGGTACTCGTTTTCCTTGCTCATGTAGTAAAGAGTCTGCTCCACTATTCTGGACTTGAGGGGGGGAGAACGGACTATGGTAGCCCTCCAGCCGGTGCGGTAGGCAATGTCCCTCAGGGTAGAGCCGCCCTTCCCTATGACTAGCCCGGGTTTCTTAGCAAGTATAGTAACCTCGCCTGTCCCCTCGTCAAAGTTCATTTCGGTTATCTCGGCTTCTTTCGGGATGATCTCCTCTATGATCTTCTTGGCTTCCTCTTGGGTCTTCCTTGCGCTGGGGTCTGCCCTGATGATGATCCGCTTCTTTATCTCGTGGACTATCCTCTTGACCGGTTCGCTGTTCTCGATAAGCAGGTTCGGATTCTGGACGTAGACAACGATGTTGGGGCCCTCAAACTCCACCTTGGTGAGCCTTGCGTCAGCGGGTATCTCACGTAGGACGACCTTCTTGATCTCTGCAAATGTGTCGAAAGTACCTTGGTTTGCCATTTATGGCACCTTTTGTCATGTAAGAGTATTTTTACTATCAGCGTGAATCTTGGTGCTGAACATTACGTCATGAAGATTCCTATCATCATCACTGCTGCAGGAGCCTAGAGATCTCCTCATCAGTGAGCTCCCTAATACCTTCCTTAGTAAGGACCATCACGTCAATACCCTCTCCGCTCCCGGGGTCCCTCTCTATGGCGGACTTGACCGCCTTGGCTATGACCGGGAGGGCTTCTGACACAGAGGGATTCCTCTTAAGGGTGGCTTCCAATACCCCAACCGCGTATGGGGAGCCCGAGCCTGTGGATACAAACTTCTCCTCGGTCAAAGTTCCGAACCAGTCTAGGACGTAGATCTTAGGCCCGCTCTCGTCAAAGCCAGCCACTATGAACTGAACTATGTAAGGGAAGTACCGCGAGCTTAAGAGGATGTTGGATGCCAGAGTAGCCACCGACTTTGTCGATACAGGTCCCCTATTTGCGAGCTTTAACATGCTGATGTGCGAGCGGAGATAGTCCATGATCATCTGTGCATCAGCAACCAGCCCTGCAATCGTCGCAGCCTTGTTATCGTCCAGTATAAAGAGCTTTCTCCCCCGTTTGTGGGCCACGTAAAGCCCTGAGGTGACGCGCCGGTCTGTTGCCAGCACTATCCCGTCTTTGCAGACCACACCTACTGTAGTCGTGCCTTTCTTTAACCGCTCATAGAGAGCGAATTTGGCTTCAATATCCTGTGGCGACAATATGGTTGCCTCCGAGATTACGGAGAATGAGCGAGGGTCAAGTTTAATGACAAATATCCATATATTTAAGGGTGACGTAGAGAGTTAAGTGATTTCTCGAGATGGTGATGGTGATTTGCACATTCACGCAATAAACTTGCCTAGGTTTGTGATAGTTGGGCCCAATGTTTTGCCCAAAGTGAGGGACGTGCTGAACGGCCTCAACTACAGGGGAGATGTTTTGCTGATTTGCGGGGAGACCTTCACAAAGGAGCCCGCGAAGGTTGTGATGGAGAGCATTGAGGGTTCTTCGCGCATGGTGCATACCCTGAGTGTCAAGGACGCCACCCAAATTGAGGTGGAGGCGGTTTGCTCCTTAATTGAAGAGACCAAGGTCGGAATGGTCGTGAGTGTGGGCGGTGGCAAGACGATCGATGTGGCGAAGCTTGCATCCTTCAACAAAGGCATACCGTTTATAAGCGTCCCCACATCCGCGGCACATGACGGGATATCCTCCCCGGTGGCATCCTTGAAGTCGGAGAAGGGGTCCTTGTCAGTCATGGCTCATCCGCCAATTGCACTGCTCGCAGACATGGAGGTAATTGCAAGGTCTCCGAAGAGGCACGTTGTGAGCGGGGTGGGGGACATCATCGCAAAGTTCACTGCGGTGAGGGATTGGGGGCTTGCTCATAGGCTCAAGGGAGAGTACTATGGTGAGTACGCAGCATCTCTGGCTCTGATGTCGGCAGAGCTAGTTGCGGAGAACGTTGATCTGATAGCGAGGGGTCTGGATGTGGGCCTGAGGACGCTCATAGAGGCGCTGATAAGCTGCGGGTACGCCATGTGTATAGCGGGGAGTAGCAGACCGTGCAGCGGATCTGAACACCTGTTCGCACATGCCCTAGAGAGAATAGCAGGAGACAGCTCATTCCACGGAGAGCGGTGCGGACTTGGGACCATAATGATGATGTATCTACATGGTGGTGACTGGAAGAACATAAGGGATGTGCTATTGAAGGTGGGGGCTCCGACCACAGCTAAGGAATTGGGAGTAAGGGACGAGGACATAATTGAGGCCCTGAGCTTGGCACATACCATTAGACCAGAGAGGTACACCATCCTAGGAGAGAGGGGAATCACCAAGGAGGCGGCAGTTGAGGTCGCAAAGATAACTGGAGTCATAGGATAGTGTTTAACTGCTCCGATCCGTAAAAGCAGATGGTCCAGATTTTCCTCCCTCCCTGTGCCGCCTCTTCCAGCTCAAAGATCAGGTTTGAGGGGAGCTTATTTGTCTAGCCCCGACTAATTGTACTTGACGGCAGCACAATTATCCTGTCTGACGAGGCTCTCCTCAACCAAGTCAGGAGCAGGTATGTCGGAATGGTGCCCAGCAGGGAGGGGTGGAGAAGAGATAAGGAGATCTCCAACAAGAATAGAAAGATGTAGGGGAGGTAGCAACAGAAAATAGCATGGATGGTGAGAAGGGAATAAGAGAATCAAGTGTGATCTTGGCATATCTCAAAAGTGGGGGGGAGAGGTTGAAAGAGATAGTTACCATGGTCGGGGAGGGGCAGGCATCCAAGGGGTTCAGATTTGTAGCCTCGACCCCGCCTGACGTCTGTAAGCGATGCAGACTCTTCAGCGTCTGCATGGGAAGGCTCGTGCCAGGACGGGTGTACGAGGTTATAGAGGTGAGAGACAAGCGGCACTACTGCGAACTCTACGAAGGGAAAGTCGTGGTGGCTAAAGTGGCTGAGGCTCCTATGGAGGTGCTTGTAAAGGCCCAGTTCGCGGTAGAAGGAGCGATAATATCCTTCATGTATGAGGATTGCAGGGAGAAGGGGTGCACACTTAAGGGTTACTGTATGCCAGAAGGGATCAAAAGAGGTACGAAAGTCAAGATAACGAAAATAATGGAGGACGTTTCAGAGCTCGCTTTGTGCGGGAAGAACCTTAGGAAAGTCCATGTCATCGCTCTGGAGTGATGGGCTTAACCGGTGGATTATAAAGTATAGGGAGTTATTGCGTCTTCTCTACTTTTTGTTCTGCCTCAGCCTTCGGTTCAGAGCCTGCTCCAGTCTTCTGCCCAGTTTCAGCTTCGGCTTGAGGTGCCTTCTCTGTAGCGGCTTTCTCCGGCTTTGCCCTCTCG
This sequence comes from uncultured Nitrososphaerota archaeon, assembly GCA_964654895.1. Lineage (GTDB taxonomy): Archaea > Thermoproteota > Methanomethylicia > Methanomethylicales > Methanomethylicaceae > WYZ-LMO10. The sequence continues at coordinate 615 of CAZZJY010000038.1, read as the reverse complement.
GCGGGCCTTATCTTGTGCGTCTCGATGAATTGGACTGATGTTATGTCTTCAAAGTGCTTTCCGAGATCCCTCGCAATCCCCTTCTTTGCGAACTGTATGTCCTCCAAAGTGAAAGACTCCTCAGGCATCTCGATGGTCACTATGCTCCCGATCTTGGAGATTATGAACTTCTCTTTTGGAATCCCGCGGATCCTTCTGTGGACGAGTTCCCTGATCTTCTCAAGAGGATCGGTCAAGATCTTCCTGACAGCCACCTTTGCCAGTATCATTCTGCCAGAGAGCGGGTGGTTGTAATCGAGCGTGACCCTCCCGCTGCCCACACTCCTGACCGTTGCGATCGCACCCCCCACCTCTATCCGACCGCCTGGCTTCGGCGTTATGCCCTGACGGGTCAGCTCTCTAGCAGGGATTATTCTGACCTTTGAAGGGTCTCTCTCGCCGAATGCCTTCTCGGGGGGTATCTCGAATGTCTTTTCTTGACCTTCCTCGAGTCCGATCAGATTCTCTTCTAGCCCCTTGATTATCCAGCCCTTACCCACTACAATGAGGCGCGGCTCGTACACATTTTCCGGGGTGCAAACGTTGGCCGGCGCTGCCTCCTCCCCCCCCGCTGTG
>CAZZJY010000037.1:0-2531 GCA_964654895.1 uncultured Nitrososphaerota archaeon | reverse complement strand
CTTCTTCATAACAACACTATTATTCATTGGTGCGACCCATTCCCTCATCGAATTTTTTGTCATGGGCGGGTTCTTGCAGAACGAGGCTACACAGGTAAAAGAAGAAATGGAAAAAGTCGCCCGCGCCATCGATATGGAGTTCGAACATATGGAGAGGAGTTTAGCTGACTGGAGCTGTTGGGATGACACTTACCAGTTCATTGTCGACCGAAACGAAGATTACATCAATAGGAACCTTGGCGATGAAGCTTTTATAAACCTTGACTTAAATTTGATGGTGTTTGTCAACTCGTCAAATGCGGTCATTTTCGGCAAGGCTGTGGACCTCTACACCGGGGAAGAGGCGAAAATCCCTGATGTTCTTTTAGAGGAGATCGGGTCGAGTAGCTCCCCGTTATTGACTGGCTCTGGCACTTCTGGTCTCATATTGACAGAACAAGGGCCAATGATGGTGTCATCAAAACCCATACTCAAAAGCAGTATGGAGGGTCCAGCACGAGGTTTTTTGATATTCGGAAAGTATTTTGATGAATGGGTGCTGTGTCGAGTAGAATCTCTTGTAGGCTTTAATCTCTTGGTGTATCCTATCAGAGATTCAAACACTCTTTCAACAGGAGAGATCAGAGTAAGGCCAATAAACGAGAGCTTTGTTTCTGGCTCTTATACTATGGTCGACCTACATGGTCAGCCGGTGCTCACGGTTCAAGGCGAAATCCCGAGGATTCTTTACCAGCAGGGGCGACTTGCGGCAACAGAGTTTCTTATTTTATTTTCTTCATTTTATATTATCCTTGAAGTAATTATATATTTCCTTTTGAACACTTCAATTTTTTCAAAGTTAAAGAAGTTGGATGCTTTCGTCAAAAGTGTGGGGAAAACGTCAGAGCTGGGAGAGGAATTCTCCTTGGCGGGGGATGACGAAATATCAATCATAAGTGCCTCCATTAACGACATGCTGAGAAGACTGGATCATGCGAAGAAGGGTTTATTGGAATCTGAAGAGAAGTTCAGGAATATATTCGAAGGGGCTGGGACTGCTCTGGCATTGGTCGACAAAGAGATGCGGATAAATCTGGTAAACGCTTTTTTTGTAAAACTCTTTGGATATTCCAAGGATGAAGTAGAGGGCAAGATTAGTCTTGCCGAGGTGATAAATGAGGAGGACTACCCCCTATTCCTATCTCACCAGAAAAAGGCGCTTGAGGGAGATAGCGCCCCTACATTTGAAGCACGGGTCAAGGACAAGTATGGTAATACCCTATTTTGCTTGGTCTCCATCTCCGCTGCGCCTGGGACTAAAGAACTTATTGTTTCCCTTTTGGACATATCTAAGAAGAAGATTTTGGAGATAGAGATAAATGAACTTCTTAAAGAAATGAGACGGCTGGACGAGATCATCGACAAGAGCCCTGCCATCGCCTTTATGTGGAGGGCTGAGGAAGGCTGGCCCGTGGAGTATGTGTCCAACAACATCCAGCAGTTTGGCTATACGCCCAAAGACTTTGTAAGTGGGAAGATCAAATTCGCGGAAATAATACATCCTGATGATCTCGAAAGGGTTAAAGAGGAAGTGATGGATTACACGAGAAAGGGTCTCGAAGAGTTTGCGCAAGAGTACAGGGTTGTCACAGCAGGAGGTGACGTTAGGTGGGTCTACGACAGGACATGGTTAAAAAGGGGCGAGGATGGGGCGCTGACCCATTACCAAGGTGTGATTCTGGACATATCTGAAAGGAAATGGATGGAGGAGCAGATCAAAAAGTACTCGGAGGAGCTCGAGAGATACTCCAAGCACCTCGAGGAGCTCGTCAAGGAGAGGACCAAGGAGCTGAGAGAGAAGGAGCGGCTCGCGGCTATAGGTCAGACGGCGATCATGGTGGGACACGATCTCCGGAACCCACTGCAGGTCATGAAAAACATACTCTACATCTTGAATGATAAGGTCATGAAGGCTGAGTTTGATTCAAAATTAAAGGACGAGATACTTGAGAGACTTAAGATGATGGACCGGCAGATATGGTACATGAACAAGATAGTGTTAGATCTTCAGGACCTCTCTAAAGAAAGGAGCGCCACCCCCACCCTTGTGCACCCTTGGTCGATTCTGGAAGAGCTAGTAGAGCATACCCCTTCCAATATTAAAGTGATAATAGATTTGGACAAGAAAATGACTGCCTTTCTTGACGAGTACATCTTCAGGCGGGTATGCAGTAATTTGATACTCAACGCAATCCAGGCCATGCCAAATGGCGGCACCCTCACAATAAGTGGATACAGTGAGGGAGACTACTTCGTTATAAAGATAAGTGACAGCGGAGCGGGGATACCAAAAGAGATCTTAGATAAACTATTTACGCCGTTCTTCACCACGAAGGCAAAAGGCATGGGGCTTGGTCTGGCAGTCTCTAAAAAGCTTGTCGAGGCACACGGGGGATCCATAAGCGTTGAGAGCGAGATCGGGAAGGGAACAACATTTACCATCAAAATTCCTCAATAGCGATAATGTAGATTTTACTCTTTCTGTGTGAAAA
>CAZZJY010000036.1:0-2584 GCA_964654895.1 uncultured Nitrososphaerota archaeon | reverse complement strand
TCCCGCTCACACTATTAATTTTGGGTTATGATGATATCTAATTAATGATAAACATAAGTACAAAATACTGATAAGCAATCATCTTGATAGTAAGCCATTATTTTTTATTGGTGCAGACCTTACATGATGCAAAAAAGTTATTAATGGCATACGATAATGATGGATAACGTCGAGGGGTAATTAATGGGGGATCATCAAATCGGAAGAGAGAGTTGTTGAGATATACGACACCACCCTGCGGGATGGCGCCCAGTCAAAAGATGTGATCTTTTCCCTTCAAGACAAACTACGCATAACATCGAGACTAGATGAATTTGGCGTCCAGTACATAGAAGGGGGTTGGCCCGGCTCCAACCCGAAAGACGAGGAGTACTTCCGAAGGGTGAAGGACCTTGCCCTGAAGAATTCGGAGGTTGTGGCGTTCGGAAGCACAAGGAGGTGCGGCATCAATCCTTCCGCTGACAGCAACCTCAATGCCCTACTCAAGAGCGATACCAAGACCGTCACGATCTTCGGAAAAAGTTGGGATCTTCATGTCAGGAGTGTTCTCAAAACGACCTTGGAGTCCAATTTGGAGATGGTATATGACTCTGTACGCTACCTGAAAGATCATGGTCTAAAAGTATTCTTCGACGCTGAGCACTTCTACGATGGTTATAGGAATAATAGAGAATACGCACTCTCAGTCTTGAAAACTGCCGCTGAGGCGGGTGCCGACCTTGTCGTTCTTTGCGACACTAACGGTGGGACGCTGCCGCATGATTTCTTTGAGGTGACGAAGGAGGTAGTATCTACAATAGAGGCGCCTGTTGGTGTACATTGTCACAACGATGCGGGGGTTGCTGTGGCAAACTCATTACTTGCTGTGGTTGCTGGCGCAAACCACGTCCAAGGCACAATAAACGGCATAGGGGAGAGGTGCGGCAATGCCGATCTTGTCCAGATAATACCCGCCCTTGAGCTTAAGATGAGAATTCCCACTTCAAAATTGCCCAAAGAGAGGCTGAAGTTCCTTAAATCTTTGTCCCTCTATGTCTACGAGGTACTCCATATGCACCCTGACCCGTATCAGCCCTACGTTGGTGAAAATGCCTTTGCCCACAAGGGCGGGGTACATGTAGACGCCGTTCTGAAAAATTGTGTGGCCTACGAACATATATCTCCTGAGGACGTAGGCAACCTACGCCTCTTCTCAGTCTCAGAGCTATCAGGTAAAGCGAATATTTTGGCAAAGGCAAAGGAGTTCGGTTTCAAGTTGGATAAGGACGATCTGGTCGTCAACCGCTTGCTCAACAAAATAAAAGAGCTGGAGTACCAAGGATACCAGCTAGAGGGAGCCGATGGGACTCTCTACCTGCTTATGTCAAAGGAGATTGGAGCCTACAATAAACTCTTCTCGGTACTGCAGTGGAGGACGATCAGCGAGTCGCGAGATGGTGGCTTCTCGGCTGAGAGCTCTATAAAAGTCAAGGTAGGTGACAAAGAGATCTTCGTCATATCGGAGGGCAACGGTCCAGTCAACGCACAGGATCGGGCGCTTAGGAAGGCTATGTCAGAGCTTTTCCCTGAGATCGATAGGATCCAGCTGATTAACTACAAGGTCTCAATAGCAGAAGCTGCACAAGGAACCGCTTCAGCTGTCAGGACATTCATAGAGTTCTCTGATGGTAAGACTAACTGGATAACGGTGGGAGTATCCACAAACATACTTGAAGCCAGCAAGACCGCACTTATAGACGGTTACGACTACTATCTCCAGCGGCTACGTGTGCAGGAGCCTAAATAAGAGTGTGCAGAGATCGTCAAACAGTGCTGAACGACTCCCCAAGAAACGACAGGCATTGGCAAGAGAATATTTATAGTCTCATAGGGCTAAATATCCAGTGTGAGTGCAGATGAGCGAGGAGCTGAGGCGGTATGTCGAGGACGCCCTTTACAAGTGGATAGCCAAACAAGTAGAGCAGGGCAAGTTCAGGGCGAACATCAAAATCGAGATTGATACGCCTATAGAGATTAAAGGATTAAAAGGCAGAGTTGTTGGCGAGATCATACTCTCTGAGGAGAGAGCGCCCTACGATGAAAAAGTCGTATCACAAGCCTCTGAGCCTGTGAAGCCTCAAGATGTAAAAAAAGGGGCGACTGAGGGCGAGGAGATGAGCCTCCAGGAAGTCGAGAAGCTTTTGAGATCCTTGGGTGTGTGATCGCAAACCTGAGGCTTTGATACAGCTTTAATGTGTAAGATGTGTTGGATGCAAGTGGTTGAGGCAGAATTAGGAAAAAATAGGTCTCCCTAAATTTGTATAGGTTCTGATAGGCCTCCAATAACGTGTTGCCAATCCACACTCAAAAAAGTTAATAATATGTCCAAAAACTTGTATTTCCCCTTTGTAATACTTAGGGAGAAATCAGAAGAAATGTCCGATCATTGATACTGTATTAATTCGCCATATGAGGACATTATTAATAAAAACTCTCGCAAATCAAGAACTTTTATTTTTTAAACCTTTATAGGAGGGCCTTTTCCTCATATCACAAAAACCATTCCAAAAGAATATTATGGGTAATAGATAAGATCTCCTCACAT
>CAZZJY010000035.1:0-2781 GCA_964654895.1 uncultured Nitrososphaerota archaeon | reverse complement strand
CCTGTTGCTGCATAAACAATCTCCTCTGGAAAACTCCTTCGAATATCAATGAGAGTTTTAAAAGCCACATCGGCCACACGACTGATCGCATCAAAGATATACCCTTCCCTGCCTAGCTCTGGCTTTTCGGAGAATTTTAATGCGTGGATTGCCAAGTCATGCTTAAATTCAGTCATTACTTGTTTTACTTCTTCCAGATTTTTTGCCTTCCTCAATTTTATTATGTAGCGCACATAAAATGGACTCAGGCTGTAAGCGATATCCCCTATGGTAACCATACCTATTGGTCTTCCGGAATCCATCACTATGGCGTGCTTGATTCTGTTTTCAAGCATCTTGGACAGAGCGTCATAAAGATTTTCGTGGACGTCTGCAGTCACCAAATTTGGGAGTCTTTTGGGCTTAAGTTTGAAAAACTCCTCAAGTCTAAGATTGACATCTAGACCGTCAGCTATCACCCTCCGGAGATCTGAATCGGTTATTATCCCCACAGGAACAAAACCATCTATTACAACTACAGAGGATACCCCTTCCTTATGCATCAACTCTGCAGCACTCTTTATCGAATTGTCGGGGGTTGCCCAGACTAGCCTGTGCCGGATTATTTTATCAAGCGTACGATGGTTTTCGTCGGACTCGTTTTTAAAATTCATTCTTATCAACCTTAAATTTGATATAAAATTAAATTATGATTATTCTGGACTCTTAAGTGCATCAATAAATTTTAGCACCTCTGGTGTGGTTACTTTTCTGCCCCCTGTTGCCAATGAGATCACAATGGAAGCTATGGTGTTTACCATAAAAGCGATCGTGCCCCATGCAATTGTTCCGATTTTGCTACCAAGCGCTGTTATTGGAGGCATGCCATACAATCCAACGCCAAGAACATATGGAAGCGCAGTCATAATCCCCGATACCATCCCTGCAACCATCCCGTATTTATTGAGATCTTTCCAAAAGATTCCAAGAATAATAATTGGGGTGAACGAGGCAGCCGCAAAAACGAACGCCCAGCCCACAAGTAACGCAACATACGTAGAAAATGACGGATCTTCCAAAGCCCTTGCACCGAAGATGCCAGATAGGACTGAAAGTAGAATCAGCATGGCTCTGCCAATCCATATCTCTCTCTGCTCGGAAGTGTTCGGATTGATAAACCTCTTGTAAATGTCCCTTGTGGCGCCGACCGCCATAACCATGATAAGACCATTTGCCGTACTCAAGGCCGCGGCAAGACCGCCAATAGCGACAATTGTTGTGAAAAACCATGGAAGACCGAACATGTCGGGCATGCCAACAACAACTATATCGCTGTGAAATGAGAGCTCAAGAGGTTGTAACAGACCATCACCATTGATATCCATGACTTTCATCAGTCCCGTAGGAAGCCATTTTTGCACCCAAGACAAATTCATTACTTGGTCTATTGGCATCCCCCACGCCCCTGAGAAGGCAGATCTCGCGAGCACCGCATAAACTGGGGCAGTGATATATAGTAATGCAATGAACGTGAGCCCCCAACCCACACCATATCTTGCGGTCCTGACGTCTTTCACTAAGTAGAATTGGGAGAGGACGTGCGGTAAACCCACCGTACCAAGCATCAGACACAACGCAGAGAGCACCCAGTTTGCTTGTCCTGTACCTCCGCCAAAAACTCTTACAAATGGTTCAGTGAACGTTTTCAGGTTGAAAAAAGTCTCTTTAGCTTCCAGTTGGGCTAAAAGTTCTCCGTATCCCAGATGCGGCCACGGATTAAAGATCCCAGCGACGTATGAGGCCACTATAAATGCACACCAATACGCAACTATTAAGATCCAGTACTGGACCACGTTGACCCAAACAATAGACTTCCAGCCACCAGAGCCAGCAAATGCGACTACTATCACGGAGGCGATTATAGCGCCGAGGATCGCAGGGAGGCCCAAGAAACGTCCTACAATTACTCCTGTAGCTACAAGCTGGGCCACAAGATATGTGAAAGAGACGATGAAGAGCATAATTACCCCTATAAGTCTTGCAATGGACCAATAACAAGCTCTGACTTCAATGAATTCAGGAACGGTGTACGTGCCAGATTTCCGGATGAATGGAGCGATCATAAATGCAGCAATGCAGTACCCAAGGGTCCACCCAATTATGTATGGCAGACCGTCAAAGCCCAGCAGGGCTATCACGCCGGCCATAGAGACAAACGATGCTCCGCTCATCCAGTTGGAGGCTATAGACGAACCTATGGGTATAGCGCCGATGCTCCTTCCCGCGACGTAAAATTCACCAACATCTCTGGTTCTCATGATTAATGCTATAAAAAAGTAGAGGAACAAAGATCCGAAGAGGGCAACTCCAGATGCTAAGAAAGTATTACCGAGGGAGGCAAGTACTATGATGATTAGTGCGTACACTGTTGAGAATAGAATTACAGAGACCCTTCCAAAGGTGGGGCGCAATCCATTAACCTCCTTCTGAGCTTACCTTCCTCTCAGAATCTTGTCCGTCTTGTCCATCACGAACGCGTAGAGAAAGATCAGAATTATCCCTACTAGTATCGACAATAAAGAGGCGTTGAACCAATGGAGCGGTATTCCGTTCAAAACCTTTATCGAGGATGTCGAGGCAATCGGAATGTGGAAAATTACGGCAGGAAATACCCAAGCAAACATCCAAATCGCAGTTATCTTCTTTAATCTCTTCCAGTAGAGTTGGGCTAACATGTCTTCAGTCTTAAAATTTTCATGATCTTTGGTGAACGACTTTGGATCATAAGTTTTGATAGAAGAT
>CAZZJY010000034.1:0-4478 GCA_964654895.1 uncultured Nitrososphaerota archaeon | reverse complement strand
CAAGGGTCCTATAACTAAACATGTAAATGAGGGTGGCGAACTGGGCTATAGGGGCGAAGCAATAAACCAACTCCTTTCAAAGATGATATAAAAGGTGGAGAAAACAAAAACTAAAAATATATTAGTGAAAGTCTTTCTGATTATCGCTAATCTCAGTGGTGTTTACAAATGGTAGTTCGAAGGGATCGTAAAGTCAGGCGGCAACGGGGCTCTAGGCTTTATGGCTGGGGTCAGGTTGGGCAGCATAGAAAGTCTGGAACCCGGGGCGGATTTGGTAACGCGGGTCTTCACAAACACAAGTGGAGCTGGACAGTGAAGTATGGAAAGGACCACTTTGGAAAGTACGGGTTTGTGAGGCCACTTGCAGTATCAAAGCCTGTTAGATCAATAAATGTAGGATCATTGGCCGCACTGGTCCAAGGCAAAATACTTGAAAGAGACGATAAAGGTAGGGCTGTTTTGGACTTGAGCGCCTTGGGCTACGATCGGCTGCTTGGGAGCGGGAAGATAGACTTTTCTGTCGTGGTAAAGACTAACCATGCCTCAGAGATAGCAAAGAAAAAGATCGCAGAAGCTGGTGGGGAAGTCATCGTAGCAGGATGAGGTAGCGGTAATCATGGCTCGTTTCCTTGACCTCATGGAACCAATAATGAAATACATCCCGGAGGTTCCAAAGCCTCAGCGGAAAGTGAGCCTCAAGGAAAAGATATTCTGGACCGGGCTGGCACTTGGAATATACTTGGTCATGTCCGAGATCCCTCTTTTTGGCGTACCAATCTACCAGACTGGCTACGAACAGCTCTTCTTCTATCGTGTAATATTTGCCTCGAAGAAAGGATCCCTGATGGATCTCGGGATAGGTCCCATCGTCACTGCTGGGCTCATAATGCAAATCCTCGCTGGTTCTAAGATATTAAATGTGGATATGACAAAGCCTCGCGACCGAGGGCTATTCACGGGCACCCAGAAATTCCTTGCAATACTCATGACCGCTTTTGAGGGCACAGCATTCCTCATAGGCGGAAATTATGGGAATCCAGACACATTGATTTCGGTTTTCATCGTGCTCCAACTCTTGAGTGTGGGTGTTCTGGTTATACTCCTTGACGAGATGATCCAGAAAGGTTGGGGACTCGGAAGCGGGGTGAGCCTCTTCATCCTCGCGGGCGTCTCCCAGCAGGTGGTCTGGCTCAGTCTCTCCCCGTTCGGACCAATCGAGGATGGTAAGTCGCTTGGCGCTGTAGTGGCTTTCTTCCAGACGGCATTCAATGGCGAAAATATCCTGTCCGCTTTCTCAAGGTACCCGTACCCTGATATGACTGGTTTTATTGCCATGATCTTGGTATTCTTGCTGGCGGTCTATCTTGAAGGCATGAAGATAGAGATACCTGTGGCCTACGCTAAGTATGGTGGGATGCGTGCTAAGATCCCACTCAAGTTCATGTACGTCTCTAACATACCCATTATCCTAGCCTCGGCACTCTTCGCTAACTTTTACCTGTTTGGTCAAATTCTCTGGCAGAACCTCAATATGGCGAATAACAATCCATGGCTAAACTGGTTTGTAATGTTCAATTCCACATCCACTACTCGGGAGCTCTTACCGGGCTGCTTCTTGTATTACATCTCTTCTCCAAGGAGCCTAACAAATGTAATTCAAGATCCGATACACGCCGTCCTTTACACTTTGATCCTCGTGACATTCTCGGTGATATTTGCTAAAGTCTGGGTCGAGGTCTCAGGCATGAGCGCCAGGGCACAGGCAGAGCAGCTCGTGAAGGCAGGCCTTCAGATCCCTGGTTTCAGAAGGTCTCCGGCAATTATAGAACAGATCCTCCAAAGATATATCCCATCTCTAACCATAATAAGCGGTATAGGAATCGGTCTACTGGCTGGCATCGCCGATATGCTAGGCGCAATAGGTAGCGGTATAGGTATACTCTTGTCCGTAGGTATTATTTACCAGTACTACCAAATACTTGCAAAGGAACAGCTCTCAGAGACATATCCTGGTCTCGGGAGATTTCTGGGTCAGGAGTAGGGTTAAAAATGGCAAAGAGAGGCTCTAGAGAGGGAAAATTAGTAATAGTCACTGGCATACCTGGTGTCGGTAAGACGACTGTCCTTAATTCCGCAATATCTTTCTGCAAAGAAAGCAGAATCAATGTGATGCACATCAATTACGGGGATATGATGTTTGAAGAGGCCGTTGCTAATAGCCTTGTCAAGGGTAGGGACGAGATGCGCAGGCTCTCAATAAACCATCAGATCTCTTTACAGCTCAACGCCGCCAATAGGATAAGATCAATTTCAGAGAAGAATAATGTTCTACTGGATACTCACATGTTCATAAGGACCATTGATGGCTATATGCCTGGAATACCGATTTGGATTGCCGAATCGCTCATGCCCGATGCCATAGTCCTCCTAGAGGCCGATCCAGAGTCGATATCGAGACGTCGGAGGAAGGACGCTGGCATCAGAGATAGAGAAGAGGACTCACCCCAAAAGATAGAGGAACACCAACTTATGGGCAGGGCAGGGGCTGCCTCTTTGGCAATTCTCACTGGCTGCACCGTTTTGATAGTAGAGAACAGAGAGGGGGAACACGAGACTGCAGGGCGCATCATAGCCTCACTTTTTAGGAGGCAGTAATATGGCCTTGGAATTTCTCTCAGATCTTTATATTTCACTTGTAGCCTCTCTCTCTGCTATGCTGGGTCCTGCAAAGGACTTTCCATTCTCTGCGCTTACTATCCTCATTATATCCGTCGGGATGGCTCTAATCTCGTCGGCTGTGACTCGTGCAGTAACAGATGTAGAACAGATGAGGCGAAGAATGGTGGAGGTGAGGGAGTGGCAGAGTGCATACACAAAGGCCCTGCGCTCCAAAGATCAGAAGCAGATAGATAAACTTAAGAAAAAGGAGGCTACCATAAAGCGTGCCCAAGCCGAGATGATGCGAGAGCAGTTCAAACCTCTCTTCTTCACTATGGTCCCCTTCATCATTTTCTTCTACCTGTTTAATGGGGTATTCGGGTACAGCCAGATCACGGTGGCCATCTCCCCGATCGACCTTCCCGTGATTGGGACCAAATTCACCTTTTGGACATGGTATATTGTAACTTCCTTCAGCTTCTCCGCCCTGATCCAAAGAGTGTTCAACCTGCCCTCAGCATCCGACTGAAATCCTTATTTTATTTTTGATAACAAGTTGTGTGTGGTGCTCTCTTTGAGGCCTTTGGATAACCTACTAATCACCATAAGCGGGCCTGCTGGGTCTGGTAAATCGCACTGCGCCTCAAAACTGGCTGAATTATACGGGATACCCTGCCACTCAGTGGGGTCAATTTTCAGGAAGATGGCCTCAGAGCGTGGTCTCTCAGTGGAGGAGTTTTCAAGGTTAGCAGAGAGAGACCCTACAATAGACCAGGAACTGGATCGCCGAACCTCAGAGATTGCTAGCAAGGGTGGGCAGATTATAGAAGGTCGTTTGGTATCATTCTTTTCCAAGTCGTTTCCCAACACACTCAGGTTTTATCTGACTGCCCCTTTCGAGGAGAGAGTGAAGAGGATCGCCATGCGTGAGGGTATATCCGTTGATGTTGCCGAGGTCCGCACCCGTATGAGGGAGGAGAGTGAGAGACAAAGGTACAGATCTCTTTACAACATAGACATAAACGACCTATCGGTCTACGACTTTGTCATAAACACTTCAAAGTGGGACAAAGAGTCTGTGGTACTCCTGCTTAAAGATATTATCGATCTATACCTTAAAACCTCCAGTAAAGAATAAGGGTCTCAATACTCAATATTTGAAATAATTAAATGCTACCAAGGCGCATGGTGTTATTTTTGGAAAACTCAAACATGCTCATCAAAGGGGAAGAACCTACAGACCCAAGGTACGGATGGGTTCCTAGATCCCGCCCTCTTAAAGAATATTTGGAGACAGGCGTGATAAACCTCGACAAGCCGCCAGGTCCAAGTAGCCATGAGGTAGTCGCTTGGGTTAAGCGCCTCCTCTCGATCTCAAGGGCTGGACACGGGGGCACGCTGGACCCAAAGGTGACGGGCGTTCTACCAATAACACTTGGCAGATCCACCAGGATAATCTCATTTATTATGAAGTCTGGTAAAGAGTACATAGCCCTAATGGAGCTTCATGGGGATGTCGACGATGATCGACTTCACCAGGTTGTTAAGGAATTTGTGGGGCCCATATATCAACTCCCCCCCGTTAGGTCATCGGTAAAGAGAGCCCTGAGGGTCAGAACAATAAACTCCATAAAAATACTTGAAAGGGCTGGTAAGTTTGTTTTAATGAGGGTCGATTGCGAGGCTGGCACTTACATTAGAAAACTCTGCCACGACATCGGCGAAGTCATCGGGTGCGGAGCCCACATGAGGGAGTTGAGGAGGCCTCGGGCAGGTCCATTTAAAGAAGATAGCGGGTGTGTGACCCTTCACTCGCTCCT
>CAZZJY010000033.1:0-5917 GCA_964654895.1 uncultured Nitrososphaerota archaeon | reverse complement strand
TGCGCGCGTGCCCCCGGCCGGCTGTGTGATCCAGTCTGGTGGCTTCCTTAGCATACTTTATTGCCGCCGCCTCTATCTCATTTGCTGCTGCGAACGCCATGTTGTATTCCCTCAACTATCATTATCTTAATTAGCCCCTTCCTTGATAAGCTTTCCATTATTTTAGGTATTTCTTCCTCTGGAATTTGGGACAGTCTGCTGCATTCTTTTATATCCAATCTGCCTTGATTCTCCTTTAAGTAGGCGAGGATCGCTTCGTCTGGGTCGGGGTTTCTGCTTTTCGGAAAGAAAAATTCCTCATCGCTCTCGCCACCTATGGCGATAGCCGTCCTGATCCCCATGGGCGGCACGGGTAGCCTCTCTTCAATCTTCTCGCTCAGATAACTGGCCGCCTCTTCAATTATCTTGTCGCAGTTCGGCATCTTGATCATGAGTTCCTCCTGCATCAAGTTTATGTTCACGCCTACTAGGGCGTCCCCCAACACGTTTCCAATGTTGGATAACTCGTTCGAGACCTCTGGCATAACCTCTGAGAGTTGGTCTGAGACCTGCTTAACTACCTCCAAGGTTGGTTTCAGTTGGGCGAAAGCAGTCCCGAACTCCCTCAACGTCTCCATCCTGAGTACCAGTTGTTCCAAGACGAGGATGCTCTTCCTCACATTTTTCTGAACCTTCTTGACCTCTGCAAGCTCGTTTGCATATATCTTTGCCCTCTCCGGATCCTTCCTCTCTATCGCCATGGTGACTGAATCAAAGAGGGTCTTCTCCCTACTTTTTATCTTTAGACTGAGGATCTCTAACTTTCTCTTTTGTTGAGTCAGCCTAATGATTGCATCATTTAGGGCGTCCTTAAGAGGTGGAGCCCGCTTAAAAAATCTCTTAAACAAGCGACTCCACCTCTCGGACTAGGCTGTCTGGGGATATGGGGCTCCTTGTAAGCTATCAAACACCTTTTCCATGTCTCTCTGCATCACTGTAAAAAAAGGGGGTTCTGATGTGGCCATTTTTTGCACTCCTAGAAACCTGTCTTCTCTCCTGTGGCCACACCTGTCGGTAACTCTGGGAACTTCTCCCTCACTTTCTGCTCGGCTATGGCTGCTGCCTCATTGAGGATCTTAATAGCATCCTCATTAGCAGTGTCGAAGTTGAGACTGAGACCTGCGCTCTGTCCTGCGTCTACAAGTATGCTGCTGAGGGTTGTACTGATGTCGCCGAACTCCTTTTCTGCCTCTGGCAGTAGCGTTGAGATTCCCGCCTTTACACTCTTTATCACACCCATGGCTGGTGCGAGTGTAACCACAATGTCACCAAGCTCCGTGACAGTGCTCAACCTCATCACGATCTGTTCAAGGGCCATCTTGGCCTGCATCAACATCTTTGACATTTTTCTGATCTCGGCCAACTCATTGGCATAAATTTTAGCGTGATCCATGTCATGTTTTGAATAAGCATCCACGACCTTGCTGAACATCACCCTATCCCTTTCTTGGAACCTCTGATTGGCAATCTCCAACTTCTGTATCTGGAGCTGTATCGATCTTATTGCGGCGTCCAAGCGTGGCTTCAATGGACCTGGTGGTCTGATAGTCTCTTTAACTCTGGTCCCTAGGCTGGGAGTATCTTTGGCCTCCCATTTTTCCACAAATTTGCTCACTTTCGGTCACCACTCTACGGTAAAATCCCAAACTTTATAAGGCTCGTGTGACCAGAGTATAGTGTAACCGCAGAGCCTGTTACTCCGGTGACAGTTATTGGAGTTACAACAAAAAGACCTGGTCCAGGCATTGACCAAGTTTGGTCTGACAGAGTACGAGTCTAAGGTCTACATAACCCTTTTGCAAAGAGGGCCCTGCGGGATAAAAGAGATATCTGCCCATAGCAAGGTTCCAAGAACAAAGGTTTATCCTGTCCTTAAGAACTTAGAGAAGCGTCAACTCGTCACACTGTTTCCTGGCAAACCCCAAAAAGCTAAAGCTCTTGTCCCGATAAACTCTCTCGCCGATCCCATCAAGGAATTGGAAAAAGACCTGAAACTCATGAAGATTGCCATAATGGAATTGAGAAAGATTCACGAAGCTTCATCATCTTCAGAAAAGCTTGAAGAGCGAAAGTACTGGATCACTCGGAGCGACGAAGAAACTGTTAAGCGGATTAAGGAGATCTTTACGAACGCCTCAAAGGACATCCACCTATTACTCAACCATGAAGGGCTTGAGATTATATTTTACAACTGCTATGACTCGCTGAACTCGATCTCAAAGTCCGACGTTCAAGTTCAAATCATGATGGAGGCTAGACAGGACGACTCATTAATACTCAGCAAATTCTCGGATCTTATAGACATAAAATACATCCCATTTTCACCCCAAAACAACTTAATACTCGCTGATGGGCGCGATCTACTTGTTTTCAAACGAATAACGCTGACCGATAAAAAAACTAAGTGCCTGATGGCAGAATATTTCACAGGAGTTGAAGCCTGTGCAACTCTCGAGACCCTGCTCTCAGGCATGGACTGGAGTATTGCTGTGGACCTTCCAACAATGCTACCGCTTATTCATGCTCCGCAGCTCAGAGAGTACTTTGCAGGATCAAGGGCAAACCCCCTCGAGCCCATCTTCTTCTTCGTCCTGATGGATGCCCTTTCGGTGAAGATGGGGAAGAAGATGCTCTCCTTCCTAGGAGAAATGGGGAGCAGAATAATTAACTCCACAAAGTACTCTATAATCCTTCCAGACCTTCAGGAATCGTTAAACCTTTTGGGTTCCCTTTATCTGCTGTACGAAGGGGTGGAATCTAAACTCACCTATGACGCGGAACCACACATTCTGACATGGGAACTATCAGGAAACTTGACGAGCTATTACAAAATGGCGTATGAGAGAGGCTTCGATATACCGCCATCTATATGGGGGCTATATCTTTTGGGTCTTCTCGATGTGTTTGGCTTCGACGCGGTTAGGGTCGACAGCATATTCAATTCGGAGGAAAACCATTGGCTGATCCAATATAAACTGATCAGCAAGCCAAAGAGTAAAGAGGGAATTAAGCTTCCAGAAAAAAGTACAATTCCAACCTAACTTTTTGAAGTGTAGGACCAGACAACGACCACCATCACTGTAACAATCGCACCTATGACTCCTGCGATTACCCAATCTGCGTTTACTAGGAAGGGAGATACCCTCTCAAGCCATGGTGTCAGGTTTTTACCCATGTAATATGCAGCAACTCCGAGGAAGTACCCAATAACGGCAAAAGCTGTTAGAACGGCAACTCTACCCACATTAATCCTCCTCAACGAGTTTTTTATTTTATGGGCAATATAAGCGTTATGAATAAGCTTCTAAAAAACGAAAACTTGGAAATAACCAAAATCTGGTCAATTGATGACATTTTTGAATATTCCACCCCTGACAAAAAGGACCTATGTCATAGAAGCTTTCCTCTCAAACATTATATACTGATTTTGAGATAATGACTTAAGGCACTGGTGATACGATGCTTGATGTAAAAAAAGTTAGAGAAGACTTCCCTTTTCTCAAGAGCGGACGGATATATTTGGACTCCACTGCGACCAGTCTGACGCCCGAGCCTGTACTTGAAAAAGTTCTTGAATATTATCGCGAGTGCAGGGCAAATGTTGGGCGGGGAATATACAATGCCGCACAAGCTGCAACCACTGCCTATGAGAATGCAAGGGTAGAGGTGGCCAAGCTGATAAATGCAAAACCCGAGGAGATAGTCTTTGTCAGAAACGCCACAGAGGCAATAAACCTTGTAGCAAGCGGGCTCAAATTCCACGAGGGAGACAAAATCGTCACAACTATCCTTGAGCACCACTCCAACTACATACCTTGGCTAAGAGTTAAAAACACCAAGAAATTGGAACTGAGCGTGGTCCTAAGCGAAATGGAAGGGTATTTATCCCCTTTGGACTTTGCCCCTCACATCGATGGACGAACTCGACTTGTTGCGGTGACCCAAACCTCCAATGTTCTTGGCGTTCGCCTACCGATAAAAGAGATAGCGAAAATGGCTCACGATGAGGGCTCACTTGTGTTAGTTGATGGAGCCCAGTCAGTCCCCCATAAGAGAGTCGATGTGAAAGAACTCGACTGCGATTTTTTAACCTTCTCAGGACATAAGATGTGCGGTCCCACGGGTGTGGGCGCCCTTTACATTAAGGAAGAGCTCCAGGACCTCGTCGAACCTCTTTGCATAGGAGGGGGCTCCATAGAGGATGTTGGAATAGACTATTTCAGGCTCAGGACGGGTCCAGGCAAGTATGAAGCTGGAACTCCTCCGATAGCCGAGGCTATAGGGATGGGGGCTGCCGCAAAATACCTGATGGATATTGGCATGGAAAACATCGAGGATCATGAGCGCAACCTCACGAGACGGATGCTCCAAGGTCTCATCAACACTGACGGGACCACTGTCTATGGTCCAAAGGACGCTGACAGGAGGGCTGGTATTGTTTCATTCAACCTTAAGGGCTTGAACCCCCACGATGTTGCAGTCGCATTGGACACCTCCTCAGGGGTCATGGTGAGGTCAGGCCACCATTGCGCCCTCCCCCTGCACAAGCACATACTTAAATCTCCAAATGGCACAGTCCGTGCCTCAGTCTACCTATATAACACAGATGAAGACGTGGATGTATTCTTGGAGACGCTCCATGAGATATCAAGGTCTCTAACATGAGGTGAATGTATGAGAACTCTCTACGACAACTACCGGATCTTCCCCCACGCAGATTGTGGCTATTGTGGGAGCGGTTCGTGTTTGACAATGCTGAGAAGATACTGTGTAGGAAAGTCGGACTTGAGTGACTGCATCTACTTTAAATCAGGAGAACGTTCAACTCCAAAAATAACCTACTACCCCCCTGCCATTAAAGTACCTCAAACCCAAAAGATCTCATACATCCGCCCTTGCCCCAGCGAGCCAAGCAAAGTAACAATAGAGGTAAATGTCCTCCCCCCAGTCCATTCCCCCTACGGGTACTTTGACATGATTACTGCCGATACGATATTCCAGCACCAAATACCGAACCTGAAGATCTCTCCATCGCTCGGCATAGCCAGGGTCGAGTCAGAGGCTGGAGATGTGATGGTCTTCTCGGAAGGTAAAGCTGTTATTAGGAGGGGCGCAGATGAGAGGAGCGCTTTCTGGGAGATCAGCAGAGCCCTCAGGCTCCTCTGGGCAACGGTAAACCGGAAACCCCGGGCCGAATCTGCCCAGTGAGCGAGTCCCCAGCTCTGGAGTGTCTTCCGCTATGCGAAAAATCTGATTGTTATGCCTACAGAGCCCCTGATTTGGCATTCCAAGATAGGCTGGTATTTGATGTTCAAGCAAGGCACGAGCAGGCGAAGCTCCCGATCGACTTCCCCTCTTTCGAATCTTACAACGCCCCCTCTGTTCTGAGAGGACTGCTAACAAAGATTGTACCAAACACCCCAATTGAAGTTGCTATTGAATACCTAAACTTAGCATCATATCTTTGGTTCATGAACCGGGCATATGAGGGTATTGTCAAGAGCAACTCTAAAGATCTAATTTTGCCCTTTGAAGACACACTCTCAGGAAATGGGTTCAGGCACATTGACCAACTAGAGAACCTTCTCCATAAGATAAGAAATCTTGCCATCAGCGGCACTCAAGTTGAGATCTTGGCGAATAGAACTAAGGCTATCTTTTCACTACTGATGGCAATAAAGGTTATGGAAAAAAGATCCATCATTGAGTGCCTATAAAGATGGGTGCTCAGAAAGCCTAGAAATTTAGTTCCAGGATGAGTAGGCAAAACTTAAACAAGTCTTACTTGACACCTTCTCATCAAATCGGATGTTCCGAGCCCGCATGGGTGGTTCAATGCATGAGTGATAGCCCATGACTTAAGGTAGGGAATAGAGGG
>CAZZJY010000032.1:0-4545 GCA_964654895.1 uncultured Nitrososphaerota archaeon | reverse complement strand
AATATACGCTCTTATAGCTTCTATAGCTATAGTCTCTGCTGGCAGTACTGCGTAAAGCTGCTTTATTGAAATGGTAATCGGCTCACTCACAGCATGTTTTACTCAGACAACGTCTCGATTATACCTATGAACGTCGAGATCGTTTAAAATCCTAGACACATGTTATGACCAGCGAAAATAGTATTGTAGTAGAATTCTTGATCCCTTTACGACCGTATTTAAAGTAAATGGTGTGAATTGGCTTAGGCGTAGTGAGAGCATTTGATATATGAAGTATTAAGGATAGCAGAGGGGATTTGTTAAATGGTGTAAGAGCATCCATTATTAGCAATTTTGCTGTATGCTTAAACATGGTCCAATTCGTCAACGTCAAACCGAAAATTAGTTCCCTCCGCGCGTTTCGTCCATCACCCCATCAGCTATCTTGCCAACACTTGACTCATAGCCCATCGTCATGATATGTATGCCTGCAGCTTTGGTCGTCTTCTTTAACTCCTTTATAAAATTAGAGAAATAATCCACATTGACTGCGTCTATTTTATTTTTGCTTTCCGAGGCGTTGCTTAGACACTCTACACCCCTGAGCCCATCTACATACTCTTTGGGCACAGATATCCCTGGTATCTTATTTGCTATAAATTCAGCCACCCTATACGATTTGCACGGAAATATCCCAATCAATACCGGAATGGAAGAATTGAGATCCTTCAAGAACCTCTTCGCCATCTCAACGTCAAATACTATCTGGGTCTGGATGAATTCCGCACCAGCATTGATCTTCCTCTCCACCTTGCATATCTCAACCTCAAGCGGGTCCGCATTGGGGTTTCCCACCACACCTACATGCAGCCTTACCTCGCCATCTATGGGGTTTCCATTAAGATCGATGCCATTATCAACCATGCCCCTAACCATCTGAACAAACTGCGTTGAGTCCAAATCATAAACCGGCATAGCGCCAGGATTGTCCCCGCTAGTTGTATGATCGCCGCTTATAACCAACACATTTCTTATACCGAGTGCGGACGCCCCAAGGAGATCCGACATCAAAGCCAGCCTGTTCCTGTCCCTCACAGTCATATGGCAGATGGTCTCCAGACCGACCTCCTTCTGTATCACGTAAGACGCAACCAAACTACTCAAATATGCTCTAGCCCTTGGGTTATCGGTGACATTACAAGCAACCACGTGACTCTTGAGGACGTTTGCCGCCCATATGATCGTTTCCAGTTTGGTGGTTTTCTTCGGCTCAACCTCCCCCGTGAATACAAATTTGCCCTCACTCAGCGCCCTCATAAAACCACTATATGCCTTCCTCAACGACAACACCGCCCTACCTCGTCTTTAGTTCCTGAGGCTCTGCCCGCTTTGACCTGTCCCTAACGGTCCTGATCTCCTTGAACCTTTCTACCAAGCCCTGCTCCTTAAGCCTTGTGTAAATGAGCACCCAGGCGCAGTCCCTGGTATGCCCTCCCGCCTCACACTTTCCGTTAGCCATCCCACCGCATGGACCATTGAGCAAACCTTTAGCGCACCTCACAATCGGGCATATCCCCCCTGTCTCGTGGATGATGCAGTCACCGCATGCCCTACAACGCTCGTAGAACCTCCCTATCCTCTCAGTCTCGCCCACAAATAGGGTATCCAAGCCAGGAACTACTATCTTACCAGTAAATTCGCTGATGGCTTGAGCCCCTGATCCGCAGCAGAGAGCCAGAATGGCGTCTGCCGATTCAATTGTGCCCAAATGAGGGGAAAGATCTCTCTTCAAGACTCTAATATCACACGGAGTCTCTACAACAACTTTTCCGACTGATCTCTCTCTAAGAAACTTCGACATCTCTTCGACTTGCTCCTCCCCACCTGTCTGACATAGTGTCGCACATGTGCCGCAACCTACAATGAACACCTTCGTAATATCTTCCAATGATCTCAAAACCGCTTCTTTCGGCTTTGACTTCGTTATGATCAATTAAACCAACTCACGACTTACAGTAAGAAATCTTACCATTAATTTATAATTATCGCGCAGGCAGCGGCTTTTTATCTTCGACCTGTGTATATCGTAAAGGGAAAAGGCGATCTAATATGGTACTGAAGGAGGACACGTTCACCGAGATCGTGACTTTTGAGTATATAATGTGGCGAAAATCCTACATTGGTGGGGAAATAAGGGTACTACTCGATGTTACCGAGGATACGGGCAAAAATGGAAAAGGCAAGATCTTGGATATACTCAGCGCCCAACGCCCCTACCTTTACGACGACTACACTGACCTGCATGGAGGGGTAGACTCTTTCTGCAAACGCACCACCTTGGAAGAGATCAAATCCATGCTCGTGGGACGAGAAGGAACTTTCGAGCACGACGAAAAGACAATCCCCCCTACACACTGCTTTAAGCTCAAGGAGCAATTCCCGCTAGACATAAAGCCTAAGGGTAGTCCCTTTGGTCCGTGATATTGCAGTAGTCATTCTGGCTGGGGGGCGATCTTCTAGGGTTGGAAGTTACAAACCCCTTCTAAAACTGGCATGTCGCCCCCTCATATCTTATGCGATAGAGACCGCCCG
Source organism: uncultured Nitrososphaerota archaeon (assembly GCA_964654895.1). Taxonomy (GTDB): domain Archaea; phylum Thermoproteota; class Methanomethylicia; order Methanomethylicales; family Methanomethylicaceae; genus WYZ-LMO10. The sequence goes on along the minus strand of CAZZJY010000032.1, from coordinate 1,974 downwards.
TTTCACAACCGAATCCCCCTACATCATTGTCAGTAGCCCTGACCAAGCAAAAGCCCTCATGCACTTGGATTGTGTAGACAAAACGACCATTCTCATCGACCCCGAAGGCTCTGACGGGCCCCTCTCTGCGGTGGCCTCCTTATCCAGAATATATGAGGACTTTATATTTCTAATGGGATGTGACACTCCTTTTCTTGAGCCATGCCTGCCCATAATCCTGCATCACCATCTTGGCAGCTCCTCTGCAGTGGTTCCAATGTGGTCCAATGGGTACTTGGAACCACTAGCCGCCCTTTACCGCAGGAAAGTTCTGTCCACGGCAAGATCTTCTAAATCATTCAGAGAAATTCTGGTCAGGATTGGTGCAAAGACAGTGAGCATAGAAAAGCTGGGCATTCGGCCAGAATCCTTCTTCAACATTAATACATTGTCCGATCTGAAAAAAGCCGAGCTCTTGCTGAAAATTTTAGGTAAAAATTAAGGATTAATTGAAACAAATATGATTCAACTTCAAATATTGTTAACAGCGGACGCGCTAAACTCAAAGAATACAGCGCCCCGAACCGGTATATCTTTAATTAGTGGGCTCCTCACAATTTCTCCACTTCAACATAATTTGTGTGATATGTTGAACCCCCGCCTATGTCTGAGACCGCGCTGCTCGTTGTAAAGTTTGGGGTCCCCCCTCTTACCAGCTTTGGCCATGGTATCCCATAACTCAAAACCACTCCCTTTTTGACCCTGGAAGATATTTTTGCCCTCATTGTGCAGCCTCCCCTTTTGTTGTATACTCTCACAAGATCGCCATCCTTAATGCCCCTAACTTCGGCGTCCTCCTCATTTATCTCGATAACCATCCACTCTTCTGAGTAAATACTCCTGATGTTGAAGTATTGGCTCTTCAAGGTGTCCCTGTGGAATGGTGTGATAAATCTGAGCGGATAATCTCCATGAACCTCGGTGTAATCGGGAATCGGAGGCAATCCGTCAGCTTCCGCTGCCTTAGAGTAGAACTCTATCTTTCCGGACGGCGTATTGAATCTTAAATCAAAAAATGCTACATGCGGAACGCTTGGCGTGTTGAGTCTCAGGAATCCTTTCTCTCTCAGTTTCTCCAGCGTGATCCCTTTCATAAACCCCGTCCCGCTCCTGAGCACTTTGTCGGCCAACTTCTCTGGATCTTCTATTATGTCGGTGTAACCCATCTTTCTAGCCAACTCCGTAAATACCTCGAAATTAGACTTGCTCTCGCCGATTGGCTCTATCGCCTTCTCATTCACTGAAACATAAAGTCCGCAGTATGTAAAATGCACGTCAAAGGTTTCAAAATAACTTGTGGCTGGTAGAACCCCATCGGCGAAGTCAGCTGTATCCGTCAAATACAGGTCATGAACCACTGTGAACAGATCCTCCCTTGAAAGCCCCTCCCTCACCCTATTAAGATCAGGGCAGACGGCTGCCGGGTTAGAGTTATAAACGAATAGGAACTTGATCGGCGGTCTCAAGTCATCGTCTAGCAACGCCTCCCCTAGCTTTATCATGTTTATCTTTCGCCTTGTCCCTTCACCTTTATTCCCCTTGAGCATATCGTAATCTACGGTGAAATAAGCAGAATTTGAGTAGAAGAACCCGCCTCCGTGCCTCCCTATGTTACCCGTAAGGGCTGGAAGGAGGCTTATGCTCCTCACGATCTCCCCACCATTAACATTCCTCTGGATACCCAGTCCAATGAGAATGGCGGCAGGTTTAGTTAGACCGTATTCTTCAGCAAAACTGGTTAATGTCGTGCTGTCTATTCCACAAATGGCAGAAACCCTCTCTGGCGTGTACTTTTTGACAGCCTCCCTAAAGTCGCCGAAACCACAAGTGAACTTTTCCACAAACTCCTCATCGTATAGGTTGTTGGATATAAGGTAGTTTGCTACACCTAGTGCAAGTGCAGAGTCTGTACCCGGCCTTGGCTGAAGATACAAG
>CAZZJY010000031.1:0-2557 GCA_964654895.1 uncultured Nitrososphaerota archaeon | reverse complement strand
GGCAGACTCCTGCATTTGTATGAAGCGTATGGCTTGCTCACCCGAAACGAATTCTAATCTCTCTATGCCATCTTGAATTCGCTCTGCTCGAATTATCTTAATTAATCCGATCTCTCCGGTGTTTGAGCAGTGTATGCCCCCGCATGCCTCGGCGTCCCAGTCCTCAATCTCCACGACTCGGATCGTTGGTCCTTGGACCACGCCGCCCTGATAGAGGCGCATGCCAAACCTCTGTTCTGCCTTGTTGCGATCCACAAAGTATGCCCTGATTGGTCTACACTCCTGAACGATTTTGTTTGCAAGGACTTCGATTTCCCTAAGCTGAGATGGAGAGACCTTCTCGAAGTGTGAGATGTCGAGGCGGCTCTTGTCCACACTCTTCTGTGCGCCCTCTTGCCAAACATGTTCCCCAAGTACCCTCCTTGCGGCTCCAAGTAGAATGTGCGTGGAAGAGTGATGCCTCATCAAGGCGACCCGCCTGTCCCAGTCAACCACACATTCCACAATAGTTCCTTCTTTTATGGGCGTGACCTCCTCGACAAAGTGGACAACTATTCCGCGGGATTTTTGAACGTTAAGCACTTTGACCTCCTGCCCGCCTAAAAGGAGAAAACCCGTATCGTTGAGCTGCCCACCGCCTTCAGGATAAAATATTGTCCTATCCAAGATCACGCGGGTCCTATCAGAGTACAGCACTTTTGCCTTGAGTCGCTTTGTCTTTGGCTCGGAGTAATACACTAGCTCTGTAGGGGGGAGCGGAGGCAGCCCCTGGAGTATGTCTTCGCCTTCTTTCTTGGGGGGTTGCGCTGAAGAGTGAATCTCGGCTACAATGGTATCAAAAGTGTCGGGAATCTCGACTCTTATGCCTTGGGGTTCAGAGACCGCCTTCACGATCTCAGGTGGCAAACCGTGTGAGTCGTAGAGCTGGACTAATTGGTTTAAGGGTAGAGACCCGCGCCTCCTTATCTCTGGATCTTTTATGATGCGCAGGACAAGGCTCTTGCCCTGGTCAATTGTCCGGATGTAGCGCGTGACCTCAAGGTCCGCGACCTTGACGATGTATTCCAGGTTTTCAGCCAGCTCAGGAAACTGATCGCTCCAGTAGCGGACCTGCATGGCCAATAGCTCGGAGAGCGGCTGGGATATGCGGACATAGTCCATCATGCGCTTGACTCTCCTTATCATCAGTCGAGCAAGATACCCAGCCTGGACGTTAGAGGGCACAATGCCATCGCCCAGCATGAAAGCGATCGTCTTTGTGTGGTCGAGGATTGCCATTAAGGTCTCAAAGGGTTTCAGCTGCGAGTCCAAAGTCGCGGGATCCATACCTAAGGTTGACGCGATGCGTTCCCTGGCAGCCCTTATTGACCCCTCGTCGACTATGTTCATCATGCCAGCGAACCTCGTGACCTCAGCCACGACCTTCTGATCGGGCCTCTCTATACCAGAGATCTTAAGAAAGTCATCGAAAAGTCGCCCGTATATCGCCTCGAATCCGGTCGGCGTCCCCTGGGAGATCCAAGTGAAGCGCTCCAGCCCATAGCCGGTGTCAACTATCCTCAGGGGGAGTTCGTGATAGGAGCCGTTAATTTTCCTGTATTGCATGAATACAAGTGTGGAGAGCTCGAGACCGCGGACGATGCCCTCGAGGTCTGGACCCGCATCGCCTCCGCCCTCCCACCAGTGCTCTATGTATGTTATCTCTTCTCCTGGGATTCCGAGATCTTTTGTGAGAAACTCATGGTGATATGAGACCGTCTCTTCCTTCCAGTAGATCTGATTCCCCTTGGAAGAGAATGCGTGGTGTGCCATCATCTCGAATATGGTGAGATGCCGCCCCCCGGTCTTTCCCACATTGTCAAGATCGTTCATCCTTATGCAAGGCTGGGAAATGGTCAGCGGGTTGAATGGAGGAGGCACCTCCCCGCTAGTCACATGGGGTTGGAAGCAGGCTATAGAGGCGATTGTGAGGAATATATCGTCTCTCCACCTAGCCACAACCGGATACCGCCTAACCCTCGCATGTCCCCTCTTCTCGAAGAAGGAGAGGAATGCCTCACGCATCTCTTTTATGGTGAAAGATCTCTTCGTCGGTGGGCTATTTATAAAGGAATACGGAACGCAAGGCGAGTCGCCGCACAGTTCCTGTTCAGGGTCAAGCGTCCAAAAGTTTCTTTTGCATATTTTACATTGCCTCCTTGCAAAGCCGTTTTCTGAGAAGAATTGGAGGCGGTAGGCTTCAGGTCCGGCTATCAAATTAGATCATCCCAAAACAGAATGGTGTGGTTTTCAAGGATCGTTTAAAAAAGCTATAAAGCTTTGGATGGTCCTTCCCCTAGAAAATTTGGCATAGGGAGGGTTTTTGAATGTAAACCCGTCCCAGATTAGCCAAAGAGGGCACCGAGCCCCTCAACGGTCTCTTCTTCTGCTGCGGCTTACTTCTTCTCCTCCTTCTTCTCCTTTCTTCATTCTGCTGCAGGGGCACGCTGGGGGGATGCGCGGGTGGGGGAAGTCCTCAGCCGGACTTATCTGGACTGGATCCTGTAGTGCTCGTTCG
>CAZZJY010000030.1:0-9574 GCA_964654895.1 uncultured Nitrososphaerota archaeon | reverse complement strand
TTCCAAAGGACGATTGGGGTGTTGGTGGAGAACCTGCCAGCGAAAAACTTACACATGTGAAAACACCATAGAAAATAAGAGGATTCATAGTCGCTTTCTTTGCTAACATAGCCTGAGGATTTGCCAGCTTTGAGTTCTTCTGAGTTACTCGTACCTCTTATCAACATCGTCTGTTACGTAAAATTCGAAGATAATTTCATAAATAGAAGCCTCGAAGAAGTAGGATCCCATCCCTCTGAAGTTACAAATTTTTGGCAACATTAGGCTACCTATTTGTGCTCAGCCTCGAGCGCATGCGGATGTGCAAGGTCCCTCTTTGAACATATCATCTCAAACATGGGCCATTTCTAGGAGATTTTAAGGATAGAGGATAACTTTCAGCCTTACATAACATGATGGGTCGTGAAATTACTTTTTGCAAACCCTTTAGAGGGAACCTGTTGGATGGTCGACATCCCATAATTTAATATCTTGAGAGTAGCATGGAATTCTAAATTCGTATATTTGAATTTATAAATAAATTCATCAACAACTTAAAGAGGTAAGAATGTTGGCGACTAAGATGAAGCAAAATTATTTAGAAATACAAAGAAACGGAGAATGTTAGTCTGAAGCTTCCGTCTGTTGTAATTAACCTCATTTTAAGATTTTAAGAGCCTGCGACCTCTCGCATGGAGTGCCAAAGCCCGATAAACCAATGTTTTACTATACAATGGTAAAAAAATCCAATGCTCAAAAAGTCTTCTATGCTGGGGAGAACACTCACAGCTACAAAAAGAGGTGCCGAGGCTCTAGGACTGTGCAGCACGCTGGAGGATAAGAGGACCGGTGATTTCTACATAAGCGAATTATCCTTTAGTTCGTTAAGAGTAGCGATGAGGACTGTGAAGTAATCCCCACAGCTCGATGCGAGCAGCGTGTACGCCACTTTCTTGTCGCCGTAGTTAGCAGTTCCAAAATAAATAGACTTATAGACGTAAGTGGTATTTTCTGCTGATGGAGAAGCTCTATACGCTTAAAGAAGCCAAAAAGCTGCTGGGAGTCGCTACTAAGACTATTCAACGTTAGGATAAAGAAGGGAAGATAAGGGCTGTCAGGACGGTTGGTGCGAGGAGGATACCTGAAAGCGAAATTAAGCGCATCCTTGGACTGAAGGAAGAGAGGGTTGTGGTGGGTTATGCCAGGGTCTCTTCTACAACCCAAAAAGACGACCTAGAGAGACAGAAGCAACTTATACACAGCTATGCTGAAGATAAGGGTTATGGCGAGGTTCAAATACTGAGCGACGTGGGTTCAGATCTCAACGAGAACAGGAATGGTTTTCTCAGGCTCTCAGAGATGGTTACTGAGAGGAGAATCTCCAGGGTGATTATTTAATACGAGGACAGGCTGACTAGGTTTGGTTTTGAGACGCTGAGGAAGCTGTTTCAGGCCTTTGGAACCGAGATAGAGGTAATAAACGGTGAGGAGAAGACTCCTCAGGAGGGGCTTGTTGAAGATTTGATAACTATCATGTCTCATTTTGCTGGGAGACTCTACGGGATGAGGTCGCATAAATACAGGGAGGTTGTTGAAGGTGTCAGGAAGCTCGTATCAGTTTAGGGCATACAGCGTCAGGCACGACTATAACGTGAAAGATTTTCTCGAGGACTACAGGATCGTGCTTCAAAGGGCCATAGACGAGGTATGGTCGAGGATAAGATGGGTAGAAAGATACGATAGGGGAAGGAGAAGACTCATTCCCATCATACCGAAGGAGAACGGCTTCAAGCACCACTACCTGAGAGACCTTTTGATGGATGGCTGGAGCTATTCCAAGCATTACGTGGATTCAGCCATAAAACAGGCGTATTCGATTCTCAAGTCCTGGAGGAGGAACTACCTCAAGGGGAGGCGAAGCAGGGAGGAGCCCGCAGTCAAGAAGAAGTTCGTTAGAATAAAGGAAACATTATACTCAGACAGGAATGGTGTAACAAGAGTGAGCATCAAGCCTTATGAAAGATACCTAGAATTCGGCATATCAAAGGCTTGGTTTCTGAGTAGAGCAGATGGAGAGATGGGCGAGCTCATCCTCAACGAGAGAGCTTAACCATCACATTCAGGTTTAGACGGAGGGTGGCGTTTAAAGACAAGATAGCCTAGGACTGTAATGAAAGGAGATTAGACGGTTTCACTCCAAAGCTAGGATGGATAAAGATCGACTTAACAAAGCTCTTCCACATTCATAGAATCTACGAGCTCAAGAGGAAGAGGTTACAAAGCCCCAGAGAAGCCGATGCTTAAGTAAGTTTTGAGGAAATATTCAAGGCGTGAGAGGAATAGAGCTAAGGACTTCTGCCATAAACTCACGACAAAACTATCCGAGCTGGAGGGATACCCTCACGGATTTGAGAGGCTTGAGAAGAAAGGAATGATGAACGGCTCGAAGAGCCATAAAAGAAACATAACAAAGAGCGGCTGGAACACCCTCATTTCACTAATGAGTTATAAAGCTGATGTCGAGATCCTTGACCCATACAATTCTACGAAGAGGTACTCCAGATGTGGAATGGTTAATGCCCCGAAAGGAGCAGTATACAAATGCAGAGGCGGATTGAGGACAAACAGACATCTGAACGCTGCCATAAACCTATACCTTCAGATGGAGGGGCTTTCTCCATCTCCAGAGCTCTTTGAAGAGCTGATGATGGGTTGGAGCGGGCTCACCCAGACAGGGGAGGAGGCTGATGAGTCCTCCAATGAACTCAAGAGGAGCTTAAGGCTGATGAATCCCAAGAGCTAAGCATGTCTATTTAAGACTACGTAGCTCAGAACCTGCTTGATAGAACTCCAATGATTTTGATGTTGTTCTTATCTAAGTTATAACTAGGAGATTCCTCGAGCTAGTTCAAGTTGCCTTATTTGAGAAAGGCGGATGGGTTGAAGGAATGATCTCAGCACCACGCCAGGTTTGTGCAGCATTGACGGTGAGGTTATATCTGGGGCAGATTGATGTCTTCAATTGCGTGTGAGTCGGCAAGAATTGCCGCAAAACCAACGGGGCTTGAGTACTCTGGCGATGGGGCACTCATCGGGATTCCTGGCGAGGATATTGGAGAGATTGCAAATAACATCGACAGAATAGGGTACATAAGAGCAAGGCTAACGAAGAAATAGGGAAGCAAAGGGCAGATAGCCTTGATTTTTTCTCCGTTAACTTGCGCTCACGATCTTATGTGGCTTGGGTTGAAAGATACATCTGCATTCAACTTTCTGCTCAACTCAACAGTTTTAGTTTGCTTCTCCGCAGTTTTTCTCTACTTGGGCAAGAAAATTAATACCATGTTTAGAGAATGACTGTGGCTTTCGTTAAATGAATTGGTGTTCTGTAAGTTATGTATCCGAGCTAAATTAGACAATCGAAGGTTGTTGACCAATGAGTTACTGTACTGTTAAATCTGAGCTTTTGTTTCATATGAAACAAAACAAATAAATTGGTTCGTATTTCAAAGGGAATTGATGCCACGAATACTTTGCCTTTCAATCAGCCACAAGAAAGCTTCGGTGAGGGTACTTGAGAGTTTCACGTTGAAAGACGCCTATTCGTCACTTCAGCAGCTGAAGACTTCTGGAGCAGAAGAGTGCGCTATAATCCAGACATGCCACCGTGTGGAGCTTTTTGCAGTCGGATCTGAAATTGGGCATAATGAGCTGAAGAAGTTCTTGATTTCAAGTTCAGGGAGCCGTTATCCAATTGAACTCTACGAGGAGTTCTACGAGGGAGAAGATGCAATAAGACACCTTTTTTATCTTGCCTCAGGGCTTGAGTCCATAATCTTGGGAGAAAATGAAGTGCTGCACCAAGTTGAGGAATCTCTTAGATTTGCTGAGAATGCAGGATGCATAGGCAAGATCCTACGAACTATATTTAGAGGGGCCATAAACGCTGGGAGGATGGTAAGAAGAAAGACCTCAATTTCAAAGGGATCTGTGTCTTTGGGCAACATAGTTATGAAGGTGATAACATGTGAGCTCGGGACATTAAATGGTAAAAAACTTGTCATAATAGGCGCTGGCAAGATGGGTAGCTTGATCGCAAAGTCAATACCACGTAAAGATCCGCTGACGATTTTTATCGCAAATAGGACTTACTCTCGTGCCGAGAAATTGGCAGCCGAGGTAGGGGGAAAGGCCCTCCATTTTGAAAATATGAAAGAAGCGATAAAGGGTGCAGACGCTGTCATTTGCGCTACTTCGTCACCCCATTTAATCCTTAAACCAGAGGATTTACAAGGAATAGATGCTGGAAGAAAAACGCTTATAGTAGATGTATCAAACCCCAGGGGTGTTGATGAACGCATAAAAAGTTTGAGCAACGTGAAATTCGTAGACCTTGACCAGATCACTCGAATAGCTAGAGAAAACATGAAGAATAGAGAAAACGCAGCTATTAATGCCAGAGAAATACTCGAACCATCCATTGAACGACTCATGGAGAGACTGTGTACTCTGGACAGAAAGAAAAAGCTCGAAGAGATGATGAGGTGGGCGGAAGACAAAAGAAAAAACGCATTGCTGGTTGCATTGAGGAAGGGCAAATTCTCTGAAGAGCAAGCTAAAGTGTTGGATGAATTCTCTTACGCTTTCATGCGGGACATACTGATCCCGTTGTTTGGGGGGGTTTCTGGGAGGGATTCATAGTGGAGATTGTAATGACTTCAAGGTTGAGAAAGAGCCGCGTTTTGAGGAATCTCTCGTGCGAGTCTAATCTCAATCCAAACAAACTCATAATGCCTATCTTTGTAAAGGAGAAAGGAGAGATCGAGAGTTCTCAATGGGGCGGAATGGAAAAGGTTCCCATTAGCAATCTAGTGAGATATCTCACTCCTCTTGTGGATGCTGGTGTCCGCTCCTTTCTGCTGTTTGGTGTTCCCGCATCGAAGGACCCTCTTGGCTCTTCAGCCTACAACTCAAAAGGTGTGGTACAACGAGCTGTAAGGGAGATAAAGGAGACTTTTGCTAACTTAGCCGTTTTGACAGATGTCTGCCTTTGCCAGTACACCGATCACGGACATTGTGGCATCTTAGAGGACAACTCAATTAGCAGAGTTAGGACTCTTGCTACACTTTCAAAGATTGCCGTTAGCCATGCAGAAGCCGGAGCAGATATTGTGGCTCCCTCCGCAATGATGGATGGGCAGGTCGCTTCCATAAGACGGGCATTAGACAAGTCTGGCTTTGAGAACGTCGCGATTATGTCTTACTCAGCAAAATACTCATCCTCCCTTTATGCACCTTTTAGGGAGGTCGCGTCCTCATCCCCGTCCTTTGGTGACAGGTCTGCCTACCAGATGGATATACGGAATAGGAGAGAAGCTATGATAGAAGCTTTAGAAGATTTGAGGGAAGGGGCGGATGTAATCATGGTAAAACCTGCAATAACAAACCTAGACGTAATAAGCGAATTAAGGAAGAAGCTGCTTTGCCCAATAGCCGCATACCAAGTAAGTGGGGAATATGCAATGATAAGGGCTTACTGCGATGGCGCAAAAGTTTCTGAGCACGACGTAATACTTGAAATGCTGACCGTGATAAGGAGGGCGGGGGCAGATATGATAATCACTTACTTTGCCCCCCAGGCGATCTCATATTTAAAGGAGGCTCAAAGTTGAGGTCAGAAAATCTATTCAACCGTGCATTGACATTACTGCCAGGTGGGGTCAATAGTCCCATCAGGCGCTTTGCCCCCGCCCCGTTTTTCACTTCCCACGCCAAAGGGTCGAAGCTCTTTACAGAAGACGAAAAGTCACTTATAGACTACTGCCTTGCTTACGGGCCTCTCATTTTTGGGCATGCTCCAGATTTCTTGGTTGAAACAGTTGTTCAGCAGATAATGAATGGAACTGTCTACGGAACTCCCCACCATGCTGAAGTGGAACTTGCAGAGGAGGTTGTACGTTCGGTTCCGTCTATTTCTATGATTCGTTTCGTTAACTCAGGGGGTGAGGCTGCAATGAATGCCATAAGGCTTGCTAGGGCATTTACAAAAAGGAAGAAGATCGTGAAGTTTGATGGGTGTTATCATGGTGCGGTAGACCCTTTACTCGTGAATGGTTTAGGGACAGATCGGTACGCGGTCTCTGAAGGGATACCCAACTCTGTCGTTGGCGAGACTATGGTCCTACCTTTCAACGATATAAGTTCACTAGATATGATTGACGAGGATGTGGCTGGGGTGATAGTCGAGCCGGTGATGGGCAATGTGGGGCTTGTCCTTCCAGTGGAAGGATTTTTGAGAGAACTCAGAAAGGCATGCTCCAATGCGGGAGCAGTTTTGATATTTGATGAGGTTATAACTGGTTTTAGGATATCCAAAGGTGGGGCACAGCAATTATTTGGAGTCATCCCTGATTTAACAATCCTCGGAAAAGTTTTGGGCGGCGGATTTCCTGTGGGCGCTTTCGGCGGGAAAGAGGAGATAATGGAACTTGTGGCCCCCCAAGGGAGGGTTTATAATGCGGGGACTTTCAATGGTAACCCTGTTACAATGGTTGCAGGTCTGAACGTTCTAAAGCGACTTGAGGAGAAGATTTATTATCAGCTGGATGTGCAGACTGATAAGCTCTGCTCAGGAATTAAAGACATATTGGAAGACGAGGAAATCGACTTTCAAATCAACAGGCTGGGCTCAATCTTCACGGTATTCTTCACAGGTCAGCCCGTTAAGGACAAATTGAGCGCGAAGAAAGCTCGCTCTGAGGTTTTTTCCTTATTACACAGCGCCCTCTTGAGAAATGGCGTATATTTCCCGCCTTCTCAGTTTGAGTGCTGCTTCCTCTCAGCAGTACATTCCGATGATGATATCTTCACCACCCTTGATGCATTCTCAAGTTCTGTAAAAAGTTTAAAGTCAAGGAGCGCATAGCATTGCTGATTAGAGTAGGAACTCGCGGGAGTAAGCTTGCCGTCCTACAGGCAGAATATGTAATCAATAATCTAAAGGACAAATGTGGCGCTGAGTTTGAAATTGTCAAGATTAAGACCTCTGGTGACATCACTGATCCTCGTTTCTCACAAAGGATTGGAACTGGCATATTCGAAAAGGAAGTCGACGAAGCGCTGCTAAGAGGAGATATTGACCTGGCAGTACATAGCATGAAAGACGTTCCGACCTACATAGATGAGGACTTGGTCCTCGCAGCGGTCCCTCAAAGGTTGCCTCCCAACGATGTATTCGTTTCCTACGACTTTTCTGGAATTGAGTCACTTCCGAAAGCAGGGGTTATTGGCACTAGCAGTCAAAGGAGAACTGCACAGATCAAAGCTATGAGGCAAGATCTGCAAATTGTAAGCTTAAGAGGCAATGTGGATACCAGACTGATGCGGCTTAATGAGGGCCTCTTTCACGGAATCGTGCTTGCAGAAGCCGCTCTTATCAGAATGGGAATGACCGACGCAATAAAAGAACGTTTCTCAATTGAGACTGTCCCAACCAGTCCAGGGCAGGGAGCGTTAGCCATAATAACCAGAAGAGGAGATCAGGAGATGAGTTCTCTTGCATCAAAGATAAACTCACCAGAGGCCATGGAAGAGGTTATCGCAGAAAGGGCATTTCTGAGAACACTTCGATGTGGTTGCTCTTCTCCGGTTGGATGCACTGCAATTGTTGAGGGAAAGCTTCTAAAAATCTCATGCGGTTTGTATTCACCAGACGGAGTAAAGTTCAAGCTTTTCAAGTTTGATTTCCGAAGGGGGTCACCCGAAGAATGCGGTGCTGAGGCAGCTCAAAGGGTAATTAATGATAAAGAAGTCGCGAATTTCTGGAGGTTTGGAAGATGAAAGGGAAGGTCTACCTTGTTGGTGCTGGTGTGCTAGGGGTTGAGAATTTGACGATTCGCGCCCACCGTATTATCTCTGAAGCAGACGTGATCTTGTACGACCGACTTGTGGATCCTTCTGTCGTTGGCTTAGCAAAGCCTGGCGCTGAGGTTGTGTATGTCGGGAAAGAACCAGGAGAAAGCCCACAGAAGCAAAAGGAAGTGATTGAGATGATGATAAACTATGCGCAATCTGGTAAGAGTGTGGTCCGCCTCAAGAGTGGCGATCCTTTCGTGTTCGGCAGGGGTGGTGAGGAGCTCCTTTCATTGAAGAAAGCTAGCGTTGATGTTGAAGTCGTTCCGGGTCTAACTTCGGCTGTAGCAATACCGACCCTTGCGGGAATCCCCCTAACCATGCGGGGCTTATCATCATCTGTGATAATATTGAGTGGTCATTTAGCAGACCCAGAGGAGGAGTCCTACTTCAAAGAACATGCACGTTTTTCTGGGACGATGGTCCTCCTTATGTCACTCACAAACCTTTCGCGGATATCTAAGTACTTGATCGAGGGTGGAATGAGCCCACATAAACCTGTGGCGGTAATAACTAACACTGGCGGAAAAAATGGTCTGAAAAAAGAGTATTTTAGGTTAGGAGACCTGGTCCGAAGGGAGAATCGTCGGGAAGGTCCTGGGGTTGTGATCATAGGAGGGGTTGTGGGGGAATTTATGGATTGACGATCCGAAAACTCCTGATAACTTCTATCTCTCCATTTGACCCTTCCCCCTTCAGGGCACTTGGCTGTGAGCCAGTAAGAGCTAGCACTGTCAAGTTAGTCCCCGACTCATCTGCGGTCGAAAGACTCAGAAAAGTCATTCTTGAGAGACGTTTTGACTCTATTGCCTTCCTGAGCCCGAGAGCGATTGACATGCTTTACCCAGATGATTCTTTGTTAAACATCCTTTCCGTCATGAGAATATACGCTTTAGGTCCTTCAACAAAAAAGTCTTTGGAGAAGTACAACTTAAGAGTTACCGGAATTCCGAGAGAGTACACGAGCGCAGCCCTTGCAGACCTCATCGCTTCTGAGAATTCTAAGGCACCATTCAACAGTATTGCGATTGTGAGAAGTTCGTTCGCTGGCTTATCCTTTGTGGAAAGATTAATTGAATTGGGAGTCTGCGCTGAGGAACACAGAATTTACAAAGGCGTGCCTGACATTAATGGAATAACTCTCTTCCTTCATGAGCTTGAGCGAGGGGTCTGGGCTACAGTATTCACAAGCAGCTCATCAATTTTAATTATTGTTGATCATCTCAGGTCTTGTGACAAAGTGTATCAGCTCATTGAAACCCTGAAAAATGTGAGAATAATTGCAATGGGTCCCGAGACTGCCAAAAGTCTGAGGTCTGTGGGGTTGGATGCTGAGGTATTAAAGGTTCACTCAATTGACGGACTAATCTCATACTTAAGAGGTGATCTTTTATGAATCAGCAAAAAATAGGTGTAATTCTGGTGGGGCATGGTAGTAGAGAGCCATACAACAAAGAGGCAATCAGACACTTTGCAGAACGACTAAAGGGAGAGTATGAGTTCGTAGATTATGCATTCATGGAATTCAGCAAGCCCTCAATCCATGATGCTCTCGAGGTCGCTGCAAAGTCTGGCGTAGATATACTAGTCGTACAGCCTGTGTTTTTGACAAGGGGGGTACACACAGATTCGGATATTCCTGATCTTCTTGGCATTCCGAGAGGCTCTAGGAGTTGCAAAATAA
>CAZZJY010000029.1:0-4228 GCA_964654895.1 uncultured Nitrososphaerota archaeon | reverse complement strand
TAGTGCTGCAAAAACCGCACCGTAATAAAATGCAAATGCGCTGCTCATAGAAAATAGAAGCCCAGCTACCAGATTGGTCGGCAACGCGACAACCCCAATTAGCATGTTGTAAAGCCCATACGCGGTCCCCCTATACTCCTCCGGAACTAAGCAGGGTATGATCGCCCTCTGTGAGGTTTCAACCATGCCTTGATGTGCCCCGAACAAAGACGCCCCGATTAGGAGGATCAAGGGACCGGGAGCGAGAGCCATAACCAGAAACGATCCGAGGAGTAGAACGTAACCCAGCTGGATCGCCCTAACCCTACCAATTTTATCCGACAACTCCCCGGCAGGCAATCCTGAGAGTACATGAAATACCTGAATACATGCGTACACTAAAGGAGCGAATCCTTCGGAGATCCCGAGCTCCAAACCCCTCAGCAATATGAACGCGTAACTTATTGCCCCCAGCGAGTAAAGGGTGACCGATGCCAGGTATGTGTAAACACTCTTTGTCAAAATGCTCTTCGCCCCGTTCAGGGTACATTTTGAGACCGCCGATCTCCTTTTTGGCTCTTTAACAAAGATTACCAATATCAGGATCGCCAGGGTTCCTGGTATGGCTGTCAAGAGAAACAGACCTTGGTAGCCGAGAGGGACAAGCAGCAGGAATGCCATCACCGGTCCGACGATTGCACCTAGCTGGTCCAAAGTCCTGTGAACCCCGAAGGCCCTCCCTACCCTCCCCTCCATGGCAGAATCAGAAATAATGGCGTCTCTTGGCGGGGCCCTCAAACCTTTTCCAACCCTGTCGGCGGATCTAAGTCCCAGAACGTGTGCCCAACTCGAGGAAAAACCCATCAGCGGCTTGACCACATTCGATATGGAGTACCCGATGACTACTAACGACTTCCTTTTACCCATCCTGTCTGACACGGTTCCTGAAGCTAGTTTGAGAAAAGATGTCATACTCTCGGCTATTCCCTCTATCGTTCCCACAATCTCGGGGGTGGAGCCCAGCTGCAAGACCAAAAAAGTCGGCAACACCGCTACCACTATCTCCGTGCTGATGTCTGTGAAGAAGCTGACGACCCCCAAAAAGAGCACGTTGGCCGTCACGCCGAGTAAAACCCTTTCCTGGCTCCTCGTGCAGATCACCTTGTGAGGTTCTTGGTTCCGGATCCACCGTCACCTCCACTTTTGAGGGCTAGACGCTTTTGGCGTACTTGATTGCCCTATCCATTAGTTCGTCGATTTTGCCCAGATAATTCTCTGGCCTCATCAAATCCTCTATCTCCTGCACGGACAGGCACTCTCTTATCTCTGGCCTTCTCAAAAGGGCGTCCTTTATAGTTGTGCCTTCCCTGAATGCTGCTATTGATACCTCCCTCAGCAGCTCGTGTGCCCTCTGCCTGCCCATTCCCTTCTTAGCAAGGGCCATCATAACCGCCTCTGTGAGGATCGCTCCTTTGGAGAGCTCGAGGTTCCTTCGCATATTTTCAGGGAAGACGCGTATATTTGATAATACCCTGTTCATTGTGAGGAGCATCTCATCCAACACTATGAAGGAGATAGGTATGATGAACCTCTCACTGCTCGAATCCGTGAGGTCTCTTTCATGCCACAGCGGTATGTTCTCCAGGGAGGGCACAACCATGCCCCTCATCACTTTTGCTAGACCTGAGATCTTCTCACAATCTACCGGGTTTTGCTTGTGGGGCATGGTGCTGCTCCCCACCTGACCCCTGACATCAAACCCCTCCGCCAATTCAAGTATCTCGGTCCTCTGAAGGTTCCTGATCTCAGTGGAGATCCTGTCAAGGCTGGAGGCTGTGACGGCTGCCCAGCAGACAAACTCGGCTATCCTGTCCCGGCAAATTATCTGGGTCGTTATCTCTGCCGGCTTTAGACCGAGTTTATGCATTACCCTCCTTTCTATCTCTAGGGCATTTTCGCCCTGGCTTGCCATTGTACCCACGGCACCACTCATTTTGCCCAAGATCAGCCTCTTCTTGAGTTCCTTGAGCCTCTCCAAGTTCCTCCCTGTCTCTGCCGCATACACCGCCATCTTGAAACCCAGCGTTATGGGGGTTGCGTGCTGACCATGAGTCCTCCCGACCATTATGGTCTTTCTATTTTCCAATGCAATCTTACAGAGTAGATCTCTTAATTCAATCAGCCTCTTTTCGAGAACCGCCACAGCATCTTTGAATATTAGCCCCCATGCAGTGTCTACAATGTCGTAACTTGTGGCGCCCCAGTGGACATACTTTCCATAATCCCCGCACTCCTCGGCCAACACTTCGACCATTGCCATTATGTCATGCCGAGTCTTTCTCTCTCTCACTTTGACTTTTTCTGGAGTGATTAAATCGACAACCGCCTTCCTTCTTATCTCTAAAGCCGCCTCCTTAGGGATCTCCCCCAACTCTGCCAGAACTTCGGCAAGGGCTGCCTCAACATCAAGCATTTTCTGTAGCCTATACTCCTCCTCAAAGAGCCTCCTCATCTCGGCACTGCCATATCTGCCCGTGTCAATAGGACAAACTGGCATATTTAGTCCCGTGCTGTCTCTGAGGATTTTGATTTTTAACTTTTTGCAATTTTTGAAATTTTCAACTCATGAAAAACGGGGGGTGCTACCTTTGGCAGATTCTTGGATAAAACTCAAGCCTCCTGAACCTCCCTGCCCCGTAAGTTTTTAATCCAATTTTTCCGCCTTCCACAGCCCTCCTGATCTTAGACTTGACGTAAAATTTTACACCGCTAACCTCTGTGTAGAGCTCATAGTCTTCGTAGGGGCGGTCCTCCTTTATGTCGAGCTCAACCGCCTGATCATTCATCATGCAGCCACAATCTAGTATTAAGACCGCTGGTCTTGTTATCCCGAGCCTCTTCGCCTCCTCCTTGACAAATTCTACCACTCCTGGCTCAATCTCTATCAATGCCCTCCCTTCCACCTTGGTAGCATCCCCTTTCCCTAACCCATTTTACTGCCAGATTGCACTTTTCTGGCTAGCTTTTCGGCCTCATTTCTGACCCTGTGCTTTCTTTTCCGCTTTTTCTGCTTTCCCTTCACTCTTCGCTGGCTTCTTCTTGGGCTTTTCGACTTTTTTCATTGGGACCTCGCAGCAAATCAGATCACAAGCCACGCATCCACAGGGATCCTCGACAGCAACCACAAGCCCGCACTTCTCGCATTTATACATATCCCCCTTTGCCAAACTGATCACCTGATATTTGATCTGCTACATACCTTTTTAAAGAATACCATGAAAACCAGAACCTGTCAATCTTTTAAGCGCGCAGCTACATAATCAATTCTGTGAACCCAATATGATTGGTGTAGCAATTCACCCCGACGAGGCAAGAGTTCTGGACGAAAACGCCGAATTTCTCGGCATATCCCGGCTCCAGCTTATGGAAAACGCGGGGAAAGGAGTTGTCGAATCCCTCCAAAAGAGGGTGCCACTTCAAGGTAAAAAAGTGCTGATAGTATCTTACACTGGTAACAAGGGGGGAGATGGTTTTGTAGTGGCCAGGCACATCGCCTACTTTGGCGCATATGTAGACCTGATACTCCTCTCAAAGCCTGACCAGATATCTACAGAAGAGGCACGAAAGAACTTCATAATCATTGAGAGGCTCTCCGACTCAATCTCACTATACGTCGCGCCGACATCTCAGGACATCATATCCCTAAGGGAGAAGTTTGACTCTGCCGATGTAGTTATTGATGCAATGCTGGGAACTGGTGCGAGGGGCGAGCCAAAAGAGCCCATTAATACCGCCCTTGAACTCTGCAATAAGTCAAGGGCCTACAAGGTGGCCATAGACATCCCAACAGGGGTAGATCCTGCAACAGGCGCCGTTTCAAAAAACGCCTTTAAAGCCCATCTGACCGTTACCCACCACAGACCTAAGTTGGGCTTGCTAGGCGGCGCCGCAAAAGAAGTGAGCGGAGAGATCGAGATCGTTAATATAGGCATACCTCCTGAGGCAGAGATCTACGCAGGTCCCGGGGATCTCAGGATCGTGATGAAGGCAAGAGACCCTTATTCACACAAGGGCGATAACGGAAGAGTATTGGTTATAGGCGGCTCCTTCAGATACGTTGGGGCGCCCGCCCTCGCCGCCCCGGCGGCTTTGAAAACTGGGGGTGGCCTTTGGGGTGGGGCGGCGCCCCCCTCCGTAGGTTAGACCCCCACGGGCCTTCCTCCCGAGCTGTTAGTGGAGCGCCTCCCCC
>CAZZJY010000028.1:0-6272 GCA_964654895.1 uncultured Nitrososphaerota archaeon | reverse complement strand
TCCGGGCCTCTACCTCAGCCTTCTCTCTGTAGGCTGAGAGGATCTCCTGAGACCTAGCAATAGAGAACCTCTCAGACTCTTCCAATAAGCTTGCAACTCTCTCCGCGGCTTCATTGAGGGCTGACAGAGCCTTGGATTTTGCTTCATCGAATATTTTATCCGCCATCTTCTTGAAGGCCTCGACCTGTGACTCCAATGATGGTTCTTGGCTCATACCTTGACACCCATCATCCGACTTATTATTAACTTCAGATCGACCTCTGCAGAAGTTTTCCTTCCTGGGACCTCCATTATGACCGGCAAGACTTGCTTGATCTTCAATGAGGAGATAAACTCCCGGGCCATCGAGGAGTAGTCGCTGTCAACCAAGATAATTCCTACATCGTCCATCTTCAAAGCATTATCAAGGGACTTCAAAAAGTCTTCCTTTGACGAGACAGGAATCCCCTTAACTCCTGAGAGGCTGTATCCCAGCGATAGAGTGCCATCTCCGATGAACAAGATCTTCATCGATTATCACTTTATTATATTACTGGGTTTCAGATCCTATAAGAGCTTTTACCTTCTTTAGTTTTTCTGTGAGCCTATCGTACTTTGCGACTGGTTCCACGACAAGACCAAGATCCTGGAGGGCCTTTATGCCCTCAATTGAGTAGATGGGTGCCTCTATCTTCACAGGTTCATCAAATGGGTTCCCGACTACGTAATCCCTGTAAGGCAGGTTGGCCCTGTACTCTACAACATAGCCGCCAAGGGTTATCACATGTTTAGGACGTATGACGAGTTTGGGCATGGTAACACCTCCTACAAACTAACAGAAAGGATCAAGGCAAGAACCCCCAGAGCAGAGAGTCCAACGGTTGCGGGGTATATCTGCCTAAAAGTGAGTATCGGGGAGAAGGCGACCAGTATCGCCATTGCGATCGGTAAGACAAGACTGAGGATCATGTTCAGGGCGAAGCAGAGTGGCATGAATGGGTCAAAAGGAATTCCAATAAACAGTGTGACAAAGATGCTCGAGAGGGCAAACAGTAGGAGGTTGCGCATAAGATAATAGCCGGCTCTGAGTTTTGAAGCATACTCGAGCACCCCTCCCTCTATGACGTCTATCTTTGCCTTGAGGATGTTGAATGGTCTTTCGTTCAATAGCATCAAGTATCCCACAAAGTACACAATCGCTGCCAGAAATCCGGGGACCGTAAGGATGACGGGATTTGATGGTAGGGGTAGAGAGAGCCATGAGGAATTGAAATAGACCGGGTTCTGCGTCCTGATAACGTCAGAGATCATGCCACTCCTGGCAGCGACGAAAGGCACAAGCAGAGCGATGTAGAGTGGCAGCGAGCCCACCGCCATCATCTTAAGGGCCCTTTCAGCCGAGTGTTGCTCCACAAACTCTCTCAAAACGCCCTTGACCTTTGCCCCCTTCACCAGATCGTTTACAGGCATGGGAGTGGTCAGAATTGATTGGGACTGTGAACCCATGAGGACGTACAGAACCTCCTCCAGTTTGAGAAAGCCTGCAATTCCAAGGACGCTTCCCCATCCCAAAACAACCCACCAGTAGGGGGTGGAGAAAAGGAATAGCAGGAGGACTACTGCTATGCCTAGCCAGATCAAGGACTTGTAGAAGAGAGGCATCTGTGCGATAGGTTCAGCCTTCCCCTTATACCAGAACTTAAGGACTGCCCACCAGCCAGGAGTCATGACTGGCGGACCGATCCTCTGCTGGACCCTAGCCTGGATTTTTCTCTCAATCCCAGGAAGGACGAGCGAGTAAAACACTGCGATTATTGTGGCCACTATTGAGGAAAGGGTAAGCCCGACGATAAAAAATACTGGATCCATACTACCGCCTCCATCCATATTTTTTCACAATTTCGATCTCGCTCATGATCCTTGTTTTGCCAGATTCTATCACTTCCACGCGATTGCAACACGTCAGGCACGGGTCGCAACTTGCTATTGTTAAGACTGCGTCCGTCACATGGTCGCCTATGCAGACCTTCTCCATGGCAGCCAAGTTGGTGGGGGTAGGCGTCCTTATCTTATACCCACGAATGAGTCCTTGGGAGTCGAGGCTGTATGAGTGCATGAGCTCCCCTCTAAAGGTCTCAAAGTACATGGTGGTGAAGTCCATCTTTCCAAGCACCCAGTCCCTATTGACGATGGGTCCCTCGGGGAGATTCTTCACCACCTGGCGGATGATCTTCAGACTCTCTATCACCTCAAGGGCCCTCTGGACCACCCTCGCCTTATTATCGCCCTCCGGGAGGACGATCACATTGAAATCGAAAGGCTTGTACTCATACATCATCCTTCTGACGTCATAATCCCAGCCTGAAGCCCTGCCAGTTGGACCCGTGGCATGGTATTTTATAGCCTCATCCTTTGACATTAGACCGACCCCTGCCAGCCTTGACATCACAAGGGGATCAGCTACAACCCTCTCGACAAACTCCAAATACTTCTTCTCGAAATCATCGACCCTTTCCAGAATGACCCTCTTCAGTGATTCTGTTAGGTCGGCCCTTGGCCTTATCCCCCCAATAACCGGGACCGAGGGCATGACCCTGTTTCCGCCTACGTATGCCATAAGGTCCATAAAGACCTCCCTGAGCAGGAAGGAGCGCATTGAGAAGGTCTCATGACCAAGGACCTCGAAGGCGTGCCCAAAAAATATCAGATGGCTAGCGATACGCTGAACTTCATTGATTAGGACCCTGATGTAGTTTGCCCTATCAGGGACTTTTATGCTCAGACCAGATTCAACAACTCGAACGGAATTCCAAGCATGAACATTGGAGCATATCCCGCAGACCCTTTCTGTGATGAGTAGGGCTCTCTCCACAGGTAGACCCTCGAGCAACCTCTCAACGCCTCTGTGCGCTATGTTTATTGTCAACTCGCAGTCCTCAACGATCTCGTCGTTCACAAAGAGCCTAATCCTGAACGGCTCAATCAATGCAGGGTGCACGGGACCAAATGAGAGCTCCTTTTCAACAACATCTTTCGATCTTTCAATCATTTTACGGCGCCTCCATGAGTTTGGGTACCCCTTTAACCGCCCCAGCGATTATATCCTCCGGTCTTGGGGCACAGCCGGGCACCTTAACATCCACTGGGATGATGTTCTCAACGGGGCCTGCTATCTCTTCATTTACGCCGATTTCACCAACCATGTTCTTGAACACATTCCCATTGATTGCACAAGATCCAACAGCAACCACTGCCTTGGGTTCTGGCACCATCTCATATAACTTCTTGAGGGGTTCAGCCATCTGCCATGGTACGCATCCAGTCACGATCAGCACGTCGGCTTCCCTAGGGTTCCAAGTCAGAAGCACCCTGTACTGCTCCAAGTCGTACCTTGGGGACAGGAGGGCGTTCAGCACTTCTATGTCGCAGCCGTTACAACCAACAGCATAAATCAGCATGGCATGTATGGCATTTTTCCTAGCGGTAGCCTTTAAGCCCATCACTTTTTACCTCCTCTTAGGAATTCGACAGTCTCTGGCGGTATCAGCTTCTTGAGCTCCTCAATCTTCTCAGGGGGAGCCCTTATCGGCTTCTTCAGGATTTCCTGGAGAGTGAGCTTGGGGCTCCCCACATCTCTCGCATGTATTGGCGCCGCCTCGCCAAAGACGGAGTAAATAGGACAGAAGTCATGACAGTTGAGGCAGAAGATGCACTTCATGAGATCTATTCGCGGGACCTGCTCACGCATGTAGCCCTCAGCGATCTCCACAGGCTTCTCTAGCTTAACCATAGTTATTGCTTGGGTCGGACAAACCTTAGCGCAGCCAGCGCAACCTATGCACATCTCGTCCAAGACGGTCTCCCATGGAGGAACAGAGAGTGTCAGGACCTTATTGCGTATCTCCAAGCTCGTAGCTCTGTCTGCCCTAAGCACTATTCTGACAAAATTTCGGTAAGCCCCCTGCAACATCAATCTCAAGAAAGTTATCATGGGATCACCACCGCCTCACTGGCGTATCCGGCAACCTTTCTTGTGCTGTAAATCTTAACGACGCGGATGCAGTCCGTTGGGCATGTTGTGGCACATGCGCCACACCCTATACATTTCGATTCATCAACATAGGCAAGTCCATCCTTGAGGTACACTGCGTGGTCACCCTTCAGTGTTATCTTGCAGGCGTCCACACAGAGACCACAACCTATGCAAATATTCCTATTTATGTAGACGGACCACCGCTTCAATTCTCTTGCCGGGAGGACGTTTAGGACAGGTATGGCCCCAACTGGGCAGTGAGAAGCGCAGAGCTCGCAGAGTATACATTTTGATATGTCAACAACAGGCTTTTTCTCAATGATGGGATTGAATTTTATCGCGTCGGTGGGGCAGACTTTGACGCAGGTGCCACACCTTATACAGAGGTCCCCAGATTTGCTCATAGTATGTTACCTCCCCAACTCACGGTCTTTATGGATAAAGCTCCCACGGGACAGGACTTTATGCAGCGTCCGCACATCACGCAGTATCCTGCAGGGTAGCGGTCTTTAAGGTACATGGTCTGGGGCGGGCACACTCGGACACATTCCCCACAGAGCGTACAGAGCTCAGGGTTCAACTTGATCCTATTCATTTCAAACTTCAGTGCACCATTAGGACACACCCTCGCGCACAGCGAACAAAGGGAGCAGTTTATAATTTCTGGGTGAGCGTCCCCCTTCCTGATCCGTAGCTTGCCCTCATAAAGTTGTATCGCGCCGACCGGGCACTTCTCGTAGCATTCCATGCACATGACGCAGGTGATCTTTATGGTCCTATCGGCATAGGACTGCGTGTTGAGGTACAGCTTTCCGACTTCTTCCGGCTTGATCTTCCCCTCATAGGAGTCGATCGCTTTAACAGGGCAAACTTCGGCACACAGGTTACAATGCGTGCATAGACCCCTCTCTTCAACGGTGAACTTTATTGCGTCTGTGGGGCATATGTTCCTGCATTTGCCGCAGAGTATACACTTTGACATGTCTCGGAAGATCTTCCTCTTTGAGACCTGGGCTGACTTCAAAACCTGAACGCTCATTTTGTGACCACAGCCTCCAATTTTTTACCCTGCAATATCTCCTTCAAGCGCTCTGGGGTGGCTATTTCCAGGACAACTGAGTAGTCAATGGGGCGCGGGATGTATCTGCCCAGATCGAAACGGGCGTTCTTGGGACACACCTTCACGCACAACCCACACCTCACGCAGATCCCCTTAACCCTCTCCTTCTTTAGATTTTCATCAAACACGATCTTGGCAAAACCAAACGGGCAGTGCTTAACGCATAGACCGCAGAGTGTGCACCTAGCCCTGTCCACATACCAACCTCCAAACCTGTTCTTCCGGATTGCCTGTGTGGGACAGACGCGCGCACACTCGCCGCAGGTCGTGCAGCTGAATGGGATTCCGTCTGGATGCTTGATGCAGTCAGTAGGGCAAGCCTCCCAGCATTTTCCACATTTGTCGCAATCAGAGGTTGTTAAGTACATGACTCAGTCACCTTTCAGAGCTTTACCAATAAGGATCCCTATGGTCGCGCCAATCAAGGGGGTGGCGAATCCAAGACCAGGCATAATATAACCGCCGTATATGGAATATGTGAACATGAAGGCGCCGAATAGCAGTGCGCCGATAATGCTGAATATTATGACTAAAATCGTTGTTCCCTTGGAGATCTTACCGGATAACTGGGTTCCGAAGAGAATCCCAAGGACGATTGAAATTATTAATGGTGTTACCTCTCCAAGCATCAATTTATTTTCCTCCCTTTTCTTGGTCTTCTGGTTGCTCGGACCAGCCATAGAGAAAGGCAAAGTAGATCAGCCCAATCGCCCCAACCACATTGAAAGCCTCAGCGATGTTGATGAGAGGGATTATGCCAGGGGGGGAGTAGAATACGCCCTCCTGGAGGTACAGGGTGAGCCTAAATGGATCGCCGAAGATGCTGTGTAAAGTCGGCGAGACAAGGTTCCAGATATCCGCGCCGACATTATACTGCCAGTATCCCGACGCCAGAAATCCTGGGAGACCCAGGAGAGTGTAGCCGCCAAGACCGACGGCACCTATGCCCACCAGAAAGCGCTTGCCAAACCTTATCGGGTTCTCCTTTCCGTAAAATATGGCAGCCAGTAGATATGCGGAGGTCATTATAACCCCGCACTGGAAGCCCCCCTCTCCCGATGTGGAGGAAGCAGTGACCACCATGATCCCATAACAGAGCAGGAGAATGGCGGCGGGGTACCCCAAAAATCCTCAGGTTCA
>CAZZJY010000027.1:0-3604 GCA_964654895.1 uncultured Nitrososphaerota archaeon | reverse complement strand
GGGTCATACACCGCAAACAAAAAATAATCGGTAATCTTCGTATCCGGAAAGTAAAAGACTATCACATCGCCGACGGGCTTTTCACCAGCAACTATCTCCTCCCCTGAAACCTTCTGAATGAACAGGAGGGAGCCTGTTGGGATAGTAGGCTCCATACTTCCGGACATGACTGCTGCGAAAGGCATATTCGTTCCTGAGACTGTTCTTGCTACTCCGCTAAATCCAAATATGAAAATCAAAAAAACCAAAAGTGCCTTGAGAAAGAACTTATGATCCTTGGACATGTCCATCTACTGCCTCAATGGACCCATCCCAAACTTCAACGCGAGCCTGTCAGCCCTTTCCTGGATTCTATTTATCTCCTCTTCAGTGAGATGTCTGAATCTGCCCTGCAACTCCAAGTATTTTTTCACGGGTTCTCTCTTAGGGACCTGAACGGTCAGCCTTGTGACGCCATTCTCGACCTCGTATAGTGGCCAAAGTCCTGTCAAAACTGCCATCTTTCCAAGCTCTATACCTAGACTGATGTCGAACCTCCAGCCTGTTGGACATGGTGCGAGGATGTGGAGGAGCGCAGGGCCCTCCACTTCTAGTCCCTTCTTGACCTTATTCATCAAGTCGATGGGATAAGAGGGGCACGCTGTAGCCGCGTATGGGATCTCATGCGCAACTGCTATGCCGACAAGATCTTTCTTCTGCGTCTTCTGACCCATGGATCTCTTGCCCGGCGGGGAAGTCGTCGTCGCCGCACAGTAGGGGGTGGCTGAGCTCCTCTGTATCCCCGTGTTCATGTATGCCTCATTATCATAGCATATGTACAAAAAGTCGTGACCCCTTTCAAGTGCCCCGCTGAGGGCCTGGAGGCCAATGTCGAAGGTCCCACCATCCCCCCCAATAGCTATAACGTGGGGGCTCTCTTCTGACTTTTTCTTCCTTCTCAATGCCTTCATGGCACTCTCTATTCCAGAAGCCAGAGAAGCAGTGTTCTCAAACCCCAAATGTACCCAAGGGACTCTCCATGCCGTCTGCGGGAAATAAGATGTGGCCACTTCGAGACAGCTCGTCGCAGTGGTCACAATAATGTTTCTTCCAGCTGCCTTCAGCACCTGCCTTATCGCTGTTGCCGCTGTGCAACCCGCACACATCCTGTGACCAGGTGCCAAGAACTCGTCTTTTGGGACTTCCTTTATAGTTCTAAAACCCAGAGTCATGTAATCACCTCTTTTTCCACCTTCACTCTCTCAACCCCACATAAACACACGGCCTAGATTTCCCCTCCCTAACTACGTCCTTCAACAAACCAAACATCGACTTAAAGTCATCCGCCGGAACATCCCTTCCTCCCAACCCTGCGACAAAGCTCTGCAGCAGCGGTCTCGATCCCCGTTCGTACAAAGCTGTGGCGACCTCTGCGAAGAGCGGGTTTGAAGGCCCTCCTGGCGTCACTGCTCTGTCCACTACTCCGACTCCTTTCAAATCTCCGAGGAGAGCGGCTATCTCCTCTTTGGGAAAAGGTCTAAAGCATCTAATTGATAATACGCCTGCCTTTTCCCCCTCCTTTCTCAATCCACTCGCCACGGCCTTTGCAGTGCCTGTGAGAGCGCCCATTATGACCAAGGCATATTCAGCATCTTCCATCATGTACCCGTTCACGAACTTATACTCCCTCCCAAACCTCTCGCCAAACTCCTTATCGACATCCCTTATCTTCTTCCTGCTCTTTTCTATGGCATCCACTACTTGGTATTTCATTTCGTAATATGCCTCCGGCGGTCCAACAACACCTATACTGTGAGCAAATTTCGGTGAAACTCTGTTTTGCAATGGCCTTGATGGCACAAACTCCCTCACCAGGCCCTCATCTGGGAGCACAACTGGCTCATATGTGTGGCTCAGTATAAACCCGTCTAAATTCACCATAACTGGCAACAACACGTCTTCCGCAATCTTGAACGCCTCCAGCGTTGCGTCAAAGGCCTCTTGTGCCGAGGTCACCCAGAGCTGTATCCATCCTGCATCTCTCTCAGCCATAGCATCAGAGTGGTCGTTCCATATGTTGAGTGGGGAAGAGAGCGCTCTGTTGACATTAGCCATCACGATGGGAGTCCTCAGCCCGGATGCCATAAAAAGGACCTCGTGCATGTATGCCAAGCCCTGCGAGGAGGTGGCTGTGAACACCCTCGCACCCGTCAGCGACGCCCCAACACATGCGCTTAGGGCAGAGTGCTCAGATTCAACGTTGATGTACTCTGCCTCCAGCTCCCCGTTAGCCACAAACTCTGACAACTTTTCCACGATAGTTGTTTGAGGTGTTATGGGATATGCTGCTATTACATCCACATCCGCCATCTTGACTGCGTAGGCCACCGCGTAATTTCCCGACAGTCCTAACCTCTTCAATATCAACCCTCCTTGACCATAGTTATCGCCTTAACTGCACAAGCTCTTTGGCAGATCCCGCACCCCTTGCAGTAAGACAGGTTAACATCATAGGTTCCATCATCGTTTATCTTTATGGCGCCCTCAGGACAAAATATCCAGCACAGCCCACACTTAGTGCACTTTTTCTTATCGAAAACTGGTCTGAAGGTCCTCCAAGAGCTCACGTCAAATTCTACTGAACTTCCTGGCTCCACAATGGTGCCGCCTATAGGTATCTCTTTCCATCCCTTCAACTTGCTCACATGCTCCCCTCCCTTTCAAATATTCTGGCCTGAGCAAATGCGGACCTCACTGCAGCAATGTTCTTTTCAGCAAATGCCTTGAACCTTTCCCTGATCACATCTTCCACGCTGCCCAGTTTTACTATACCAGTCGCTTTTACTAAAGCCCCCAGAATTGCTGTATTAGTTACGGGGGTGCCTAGCTCTTTAATGGCAATTCCTGTGGCGTCGACCGTTGCGACCTTGCGAGCGTTTGGGAATTTCTTGGCGTACCTCTCTGGCTCATACACCGAATTCAGCACCAGAACGCCTCCCTTCTTGAGCCCTTCACCTATATCGTCCCTCTCTGACAAGTGGTGATCCAATACAACAACAACATCGGGCTCATATATCTGGGTCCTGAGCAGAATTTCGTTATCATTTATGCGAGTAAATGCTAATACAGGAGCACCCCTCCTCTCAGGACCAAAAGCCGCAAAGGCTTGGGAGAATTTTCCCTCATTGATTGCTGCCGTGGCCAAAATCTCTGCAGCAGTTACTGATCCTTGCCCTCCTCTACCATGCCATCTTATCTCTAGCATCTGCTTGCACCTAGATTGTACCAATTATTTTAGCCACATCCTTTAAAAATGT
The DNA here is from genome assembly GCA_964654895.1 of uncultured Nitrososphaerota archaeon. Taxonomy (GTDB): domain Archaea; phylum Thermoproteota; class Methanomethylicia; order Methanomethylicales; family Methanomethylicaceae; genus WYZ-LMO10. The sequence continues at coordinate 308 of CAZZJY010000027.1, read as the reverse complement.
ACCTTTTGGTTAGGATATGCGTTAATGATAAATATTCTGGTCCCCCATAGCCATTTTGAGGTCATCGCATTGCAAGATGTAATCGCCACAATAAGGCAATACCTAGACGATGGCAGGGGTTTTGAGCTGGGATTCGAGGGCAATTCTCCGATACTCGGTGATGTAAAGGGCATCTCAAAGCTGGAAATATCAAAAGGTGAGATGCGCGGTTTGCCCATTAAAAAAGGTGGGAAGAAAAAGATATTGGAAGAACAGAAGTCCGTTATTCTAAATGCCTCAAGAGTTCTCGTTGATAATAAAGTCCCGTT
>CAZZJY010000026.1:0-2817 GCA_964654895.1 uncultured Nitrososphaerota archaeon | reverse complement strand
GCATGCGCCTCTATCAGGGCGGTGTGGTCCAAGGACCAACGATCCGAGTCGTGGAGATTGAGGACTGGGACGCCGAGGCATGCGGGGGTATGCACTGCTCAAACACCGGAGAGATCGGATTAATTAAGATAATTCGAGCAGAGCGCATACAGGACGGCATAGAGAGAATAGAATTCGTTTCGGGCGAGCAAGCCATACGCTTCATACACATGCAGGAGTCTGCCCTTCAAGAGATCTCGAAGATCCTGAACACCCCTGCTGAGCGGGTGGATAAGGCTGCCGCCAGGCTGATGGAGGATCTCTCCGCTTACAAGAGGCAGATAGAGCGTTTGAGGAGGGTGCTGGCGAATAGGCTATCCGAAGATCTCTACCTTAAAGCCGAGAAGATAGGAGAGGCAAAACTCATAAAAGGCGTGCTGGATGGTCTTTCTGCCGAGGACTTAATCCCGATAGCCTCCCAAATTGTCGAGAGGGACAGCTACGCGTTGGCAGTCTTGGTATCGAGGTCAGATGGTAGTGTGATCTCTATGGCTGGAGAGGGTGCTGTTGGTAGAGGCTTGAGTGCTGGAAAAATCACCGAGGTCTTAACAAGATCTATGGGTGGCAGAGGTGGAGGCAGGCCTGATGTAGGTCAAGGAAAGGTACCGTTGGAGAGTCTCGATCGCTTTGAACAATCTATCCAGTCTATAAAAGACATAATAGAGGGTCTGAACAAAAGTAAGAGCCAATGATTCTGGTTTGGTGGTTATTTTGTCCACTAACCCTGACCTAGAAATAAACTTCCAACAGGTTGAGGAGAAGTGGCAAAAAAGGTGGAGTGAGTCCAGAATATTTGAGGCTGACCCAGACGAGTCCCGACCAAAATTCTACGTGACAGTTGCATATCCTTACCCAAACATGCCCCAGCACATCGGTCATGCGAGGACCTACACCCTTGCAGACGTGTATGCTCGATACAAGAGGATGAGGGGCTACAACACCCTCCTTCCCATGGCATTTCACTACACCGGGACTCCCATCCTCGCCCAAAGCAAGAGGATCCAGTCAAGTGACAGGGAGCTAATAGAGCAGTTCAAAAGCGTCGGCGTCTCTGAAGACGTTATCAAGACATTCGACTCGCCTCTGAAAATTGCCCGCTACTTCCACAACGACCTAAAACTCGGAATGATTGAGATGGGATACTCCATAGACTGGAGGAGGGAGTTCACCACCATAGACCCTGCATACAGCAAGTTCATAGAGTGGCAGTTCTACAAATTGAAGTCCAGAGGCTATATCACCAAAGGTGTACACCCCATCGGCTGGTGCCCCTCCTGCCGAAATCCGGTCGGGCAGCACGACACCAAGGGCGATGCCGAGCCAGAAGTCGAGGAGTTTGTAGCTATAAAGTTCATCATGGACGGGTCCTACCTGCCCGCCGCGACCCTGAGGCCTGAGACCATATTCGGCGTTACTAATATCTGGGTAAACCCAAAATCCGACTATGTGGAAGTTGAAGCAGGCGGGGAGAGGTTGATCCTCAGCAAGCCAGCAGCGAAGAAATTCTCCGAACAGTCCTCTGGGGTCAAAATTATCCGCGAATTGAAGGGTTCAACGCTCGTGGGAAAGTACGCAGTCAACCCCCTCACAGGCGACCGCATACCCGTTCTCCCCGCGGACTTCGTTGATCCAGAGAGTGCGACCGGGGTGGTCATGTCCGTCCCAGCACACGCGCCTTATGACCTGCTGGCCATAATGGATCTCCAAAAACATCCGGAGCGGCTAAAGGAATACGGTCTCGATGCTGGGGTAGTCTCATCACTAAAACCTGTACCCGTGGTAAGATCTCCTGCCCTTCCCGACATCCCAACCGTAGATCTCATCCAAAAGCTAGGCGTGCGAGACCAGCTCGACCCTAAGGCAGAGGAGGCAACAAAGGAATTGTACCAGCGAGAATTCCATACAGGTGAGATGCGGGCTGAGACTGGCAGATACGCTGGAATGCCTGTCAGTAAGGCTAAGGAAGAGATAAAGAACGACCTGATAAGGTCCTCCAAGGCATTCAAGTTCTACGAGATCATCAACGGACCGATCTACTGCCGTTGCGGAGCCAAGGTAACGGTCAATCTGATGAGCGACCAGTGGTTCATCAACTACGGGGACCCGAACTGGAAGTCTCTTGTGAAAGAACACCTGGACAAAATGTCAATACTCCCCGAGGAGCTGAGAGAAGAGTTTGAGAATGTAGTTGACTGGCTCAAGGAGAAGGCATGCGCCAGGAGGGCCGGTCTGGGCACTCCGCTTCCTTGGGACAAGGATTGGATTATAGAGAGCCTCTCTGACTCCACGATCTATATGGCGTTCTACACCATCGCAAAAACACTAAATGAGGCAAGGGTTGACCCTTCGCTCCTAACACCAGAAGTCTTTGATTACATCTTCCTTGGTCTGGGCGATCCATCGTCCCTCAAGATCCCTAGGCACCTCTTGGAGCGGATGCGGAGCGAATTCCTCTATTTCTACCCACTCGATAGCAGGCACTCAGGCAGGGATCTCGTTCCCAACCACCTGACCTTCTTCATATTCAACCACGTTGCAATATTCCCCCCGTCTTTGTGGCCGAGGCAGATAGTCGTCAACGGCAGCGTCCTCATGGAAGGTAAGAAGATGTCAAAGTCCCTTGGCAACATTATACCATTGAGGAGGGCGATAAGGATGTACGGCGCTGACACTCTTAGAGTCTCGATTCTGTCCGCCTCCGAGCTCCTCCAGGACGCCGACTTCAGCGACTCGTTGGCAAGGGCCACAAAGTTCAAGCTCCAGGAATTCTACAAATTC
>CAZZJY010000025.1:0-9154 GCA_964654895.1 uncultured Nitrososphaerota archaeon | reverse complement strand
CCTTTGGATAGTAGCTGAACCGCTCCGCCAATATAGATATTTCTGAGTTAGCGCGGGAAATCATCCTTATTGTCTCCATTTCCATGCTGGATAGGCTGTCTATCGTCTGCCACAACTCCTCCAGCCTGACTCCGTACCTGCTCTCGCTGTATATTGGCTCCAGGGCCATCTGCAGTTCATTCACCACTTTCCTCAGTTCAGCTAGCTGAAGATCTAACTCAACCTCCTTCAGCCTCAAATATTTTTGAAGGAATGACCTAGGTGGCGAAGGCGAAACCAAATCATCAACGAGCTCTATGGCGCCTAGCGATGACATCTTCGAGAGGTGCTCATTCAAGCCCTCCTCATTTAACTCAAGATCCCTTATCAAGTCCTGTTTCTTACAACTCCCTTTCTTGATCAAATATTCATACATCTTTATCTCCAAGTCAGAGAAACCCAAAACCTTGAGTCTACTGAAGGACATCTGAGTATCCTCTTGAGGAGTTAGTGCGGTCTAGGAATATTAATCTTATCTATTATCAACGTTTTGCAAGAGCCCGCACCGTTGGTGAATTGGGGGCAGATCAAACCGATGTAACATATAAATGGTTAATGCCCCTATTAAGAGCAAAAAATAGATGGTTATTTGTTGTATTGGTGAAAAACTTGAAGCTTTTGGTACTGGGTTGCGAACACAGAGGCAGACCTCTCGAGAACCTGTGCAGGCTAGACCAAGAGGTCCGAGCACTCCCTTATCCATGTGATTTTGATGACCTCCACCAACTCGCAAAATGGTGCGACCTGATCTTTATTGGCTCCGAGAGAAACCGCGCCTACACCATAGCCGACGAGATCTGGCACCTCCTCAGAGGGAAACCTGTTGTCTCTCTCACTGAGAACCTCCCCATCAGGGAACTCAGAGACCTCTATCCCCTCTCAAAGGTATCCCGGTGTTCTGTCTATCCGGACATTAAAACCGAGAAGGCCCTCTTTCTCCTCTCCTTGGACAACACTTTCTCACATTCAGATGCCGCAAACCTCAAAGAGCTGCTACAAGGTCTTGGCGACTCCCTCCAGGTCGGTGAGGAACTCCTCGAATCTCTCCGTTCATGCATAAAGGTCTCTCAAGACACAGTAAAGGAATTACTGAGCCTCCTTGGAGAATCTTCGGGGCATGACCGTGTCCTCTTTGAGTACGTCATTGGCTGGGTACTCTACGGCACAGGGCTCGCCACAATCAAGGGCTTGGAACTACCTTCCCAAGAGCCAAAAAAATTTTCGCATGAGGTCAGGGAGTTGCTGAGGCGGGTGCTAAAAAACTTTTTTGATAACCCTCCGCCATCTAAACCCTTAAACGAGTCCTAAGCATAATTCTATGTGGTGTACCGAATGCGCGTTGGCGTTCACATCTCCATAGCAGGCTCGATCGACCGATCGGTGGAGAGGGCGCTCAAAATTGGGTGCAATACGTTCCAGCTCTTTACAAGGAATCCCAGAGGGTGGTCATTTTCCGACATCCCAGAAGATGTTGTAAGATCCTTCAAAGAGCGCCTCAGCAAGGTCGACATAAGCCCTGTAGTGGACCATATGCCCTACCTGCCGAATTTGGCAACACCGAACGACGAGGTCTACAAGAAGTCTGTGGACACTTTGAAGGCTGAACTGGAGAGGTGTTCCCGGCTTGGAATCCCCTACTTGGTCACTCACCTTGGGAGCCATCTCGGGAGCGGGGAGGAGAAAGGTTGCCAAAGGCTCGTCTCCGCACTCAACAGCGCCCTTGAGACTGGTCCAAAGTGCATGATTCTCTTGGAGAATACATCCGGTCAGAAGAACAGCATGGGTACCACATTTGAGGATATACGTGCGATAATTGACAGATTAGAAGACCCTGAGGGGGTTGGTTTCTGCTTCGACACCTGCCATGCCTTCGCTGGTGGGTATGATGTAAAGACAAGAATAGGCGAGGTTCTCGACGAACTGGACAAGACCATCGGTCTTGAGCGACTAAAGGTTGTTCACCTAAACGATTCCAAGGGAGATCTGGGATCCCACCTCGATAGGCACGAGCACATCGGTCTTGGCAAGATCGGGGAGGACGGCTTCAGATCCATCCTCTCCGATAAAAGGATACGCTCCCTCCCTCTGATAATGGAGACTCCAGTGGACTCTCGCCGTGACGACAGAGGGAACATAGTCAAGGTCTATGAGTTGGCGGGCGCTCCCCTCCCGCAGTAACAAATCTTCAAAGAACTGATCCAGATGGACGGACTCGCTTGACTTAGACCCATTAATTGCAGCCATATCTCGAAGGTCAGAGCTCCACCAAGGTCTCTGTCTTCAGAACGCCCTCTAATGCCGCTATCTTTCGCACCAAGTCTTTCACGCTCTCCCTATTTTCAACGTTGAAGAATGCCACAACGTCGAACCTGCCAAAAGTTGGGAATACATCTAATGCCTCCGGCATCTTCTCCAGTTTACCGACAATATCCAAGACTGAGACTTTCTCGGCGTTTATCAACACTAGAACCTGGACCATGGATGCCGCCTCACAATAAGGTCTCTATCAGGGTCTCGGTCGAGACCACCCCTGGGATCTTTGCCATCTCATAAACCGTTATCCCCAACTTCTCGAGGCTCTGAAACTCGTACTCCACAACGACATCGTATGCCCCAAGGGTCTCGAAGGCCCTCCTCACGCCCTTTATCTCCTTTATCTTGTTCAGCACGTCCGTGGCAGTCCCCGGCTTGCAGTGTATAAGGACACATGCCAGAACCAAAATTACCCCTCCACATATCAGAGTTTCGCTAGGAACTTATAAAGTGGGTGGCCCCTCTCAAAGGTCCTCCCCTTCAACCTTTCCCCGTAGGCCTTTATCCCTTCAACGGTGGCTGCTGCCTCGAATATATACCCTGCCGCCTTGAGCGGTCCGTATAGTATGAAATCCGCCCCTGCGATCTGTATGATGGTGTTGAGCGCCACATTCATGGATCTCGCAACCCTCTTTGTGACCTTCTTCTTCAACAGCGGCTGGTAAGCGATATTTGAGGGCGCACATCCGGCTGGCAGACCCAATTCATTCTTAACAGCCTTTATGGACTCTGCCGCCAGCCAGACGCTTGTGAAGTCTATGATCCCTACATCAACTGCCATGTCCGTGATGCCTGCATTCCTGCACCTCTCCAGTAGCCCTCCCTTCAACACCCCAAGCTTCTCCTCAGGGTAGACCGCCGCAGGGTCCAATGTTTGAACTATCGCAAATCTTATCCCGCTCCCCCTTATACACTCGAGCTCCTTTTCACTAGTGTTCAGGGACACTGAGTTTACCCCACACCTCTCCGCCAGCCCCAACTCGGATGCCTTTTTGTAGCCAGCGATTCTGCTCTCTTCATTTAGCCCGCCTATGAGCAATGGGTCATCGCTTGCCTCCGAAAGGATGGTTATGTACCTCTCCATCGCCTCCGGAGTCTCTGCTATTATATCTAGGGCGTGGAGCAGCCCGGTTCTCTCCTTCAGTCTCTCGACGCCCTTCAGCTCTTTCAGGAGTGCCTGCATGTTCACCTCGCCCTTTTTGTGGTCTATGACCTTTCTGTCCGATTTGTAGAACAGGCTACCTATCATTACCGGGACGTCGCCAAATTTGATATTCCCCAAGCGAACTTCTACCATCAGACTCTCAGCTCCTTAGCCGCCGTCACCATATTCTTGAGCTTCGTGAAAGCCTCATCTCTCTTCAATGACCTCAGCCCACAGTCAGGGTGGATCCACTCTATGTTTTCCACCCCGTACAACTCCAGCGCCCTACTCAGTACCTTCTTGATGGACTCTACGTCCTCTGCTTCGGGGCTCATCGTACTCACACACCCCACGCCCAGCCTCTTTGAATAATCCTCAAGAAGCTTCCTCTCAACATTGTCAAAATTACTCACGTTGTCTTTGAACGAGAAACTCAGAATGTCAAAGCCCTCTATCCTCACTATCTCCTTGAAGACCCTCCTAAGGTTTCCACAGACATGTAGCGCCTTAACTCCTTTCAAATCTGATACGATCGCCTCGAGAGCTTTTCTCCCTATGTTCATGGGGGCCCCGATGGAAAAACTGGGCTCATCTATCTGAACCTTCGAAAAGCCCGATTTTTGCATGATCTCCGCCTCAACTGCCAGGGCCGCACTCACGTCCTCGTATAGCCTCTCGTCCCTAAACCCTGCGTATGGGGCCTCTGGTGTCAGCTCTGAAAAGAAGGCCATTGTGACTGGACCAGTAATTATTGCTTTCACCTCAGCCCTGTCTCCTGCCAACTCCTTGGCAAATATCAGGTCCTCGACCACCGGCGTTTCTTCTGGTGGTCTTATCTTTCCAACTATTTTCGCCCTCTCATCCTCGACCTTGAACCCAGGTATATGGTCTGCAAAGTAACATACCATATCCTTCCTTGTCTGCCCGTCGCTGATTATCTCGATCCCTGCATCTAGCTGGTCCTTCACCGCGTTTTTTATGGCCTCCAGCCCCTCGCCGACAACTGGGTAGCTACCAATAACTGTCGTCTTCATCCTCTCTACCTCCTCCCGGTGAGCTCCCTTGCTATCTTAACCGCCTCGTTTGCGTCTCTACCGTATGCGTCTGCCTTTATTTTTCTTGCCGTCTCCGGGCTCATGGCTGCGCCCCCAACCATCACCTTAATTCCGCCCCTAACCTTCCTTGCCCTCTCTATCACATTGGCACATTTATCTATGTCAGAGGTGAGGAGAATTGAGAGTGCGAGTATGTCCACCTCATTGTTTCTCAAAAAGTCCTCCACAACACCTGGCGTCACGTTTATGCCCATGTCCAACACCCTGAAACCATCTGCGATGAGCGTGGACGATACGATGGTCTTTCCTATATCATGCGGCCCCAGCGAACCTATCGCGATCACTCCCCGCCCCTCTCTAGCCTTCTCCTTGACCATCATTGGCAATACGACGCTCAGGGAGGCCTTGGCGGCGTTGGCTGACCTCATGACCTCTGGCAGGAAGAGTTCCCCTCTCTCAAACAGGTCTCCAACCAACTTTAGCCCGTCAGATATCACTTCAATTATATCCTTTGGCTGCACCCCTGCTCGCAAAAATTCTTCTGTGAGATCCTTTGCCTTCTTTTGATTCTGCTCGATCAGAGCCTCCTTGAGTGCCTCAAGTCGAACTTTGCTCAAACATCATCCCTCGTGATGTTTCCAATATCAATACGAAAACTTAATTAGATTTTCTGTGCAATCTTCGATGTTCACCCGGTGCACTCTATGCGCGACAGGTACATGGTTATAACCGCTGTTGGGCCGGATCGCCCTGGCTTAATTGCCGAGATCTCTTCAGTGATCTCCGAATTTGGTTGCAACATTGAGGACATGGACCAAGTCGTAATGAAGGGCATCTTCATACTTTCCGTGCTCATTAAACTTGCTACCGGACTTAATCTCGACACCTTTCGCAAGAAGCTAGAGTACCTGTGCCACGAGCTTGGGCTGGAGGTGTCTTTTTATTATGCTGGAGGACGATAGGCTGGTCATCACGGTTTTGGGAAAGGACCGCCCGGGTATAGTTGCCACTGTGACTGGAGTCTTGGCCAGACTTCATGCAAACATAATAAAGACCAGGGCTTCGACTATTTTCAACGACCTCTTCGTTATTATAATGGTGGTTGACACCAGGACGTCCATTGTCAAGAAGGAAGTCCTATTGAACATACTAAAGAACAGCTGTGATGATGTGGGTCTGGCGCTGGCGGCAGAGTCCTGCAGGAGCTACAAGTGTGGAAAAAAGGTCATAATATTCGACCTTGACGGGACTCTCATAGAGCAGGAGGTTATAGAGGAGCTGGCAAAGGCTGCTGGTGTGGGCGAAGAGGTTAAGAAGATCACTAAGCTTGCCATGGATGGAAAGTTAAACTTCCTTGAGGCCCTGAGATCTAGAGTCAAGCTACTGGAGGGTCTCCCGGCTGAGGTTCTGGATCAGATTAAATCTTCAATAAAAATCAACCCAGGAGTCAGCGAGTTGATAGCGAAGCTCAAGGAACTTGGCTTCGTAATAGGGATAGTGACGGGCAGCTTTGATTTTGCCGCTGAGCACGTCGGTATGATGATAGGAGCCGACTATGTCTTCAGCAACCGACTAATTGTGAAGGATGGACGCTTAACGGGCGAGGTCGATGGTGAGATGATAGGACCTGAGGCAAAACTCAAGGCGATAAAGACCATCGCAGCCAAGGTGGGCGTGGGTCTGGAGGCATGTGTGGCAGTTGGGGACGGGGCAAATGACCTTTTCATGATAGAAAATGTGGGGCTCGGCATTGGATATAAGCCAAAACTCGTGGTGAGGGAGAGGGCCCACGGGGTCGTGAATACCGAGGATGCGAGGGTTCTCCTTGCGCTGATTGGATGCGTCGACATGAGAAAGGATATAATCTGCCGGATCTAACTTTTCCGTTCACTCCCAAGATCGTCATAGTAGCGAGGTTGAGTAAACAATTTTAGTTGATCCTGCAACTATAAATTCTTGACCCGGATGCCAATAAGATCTGGAATTGCTCCTCAACTTATCCTTGAGCCCGTCCCTCACATGCTCGTTCCTACAAAGAAGTGCGTGGTTCACGGATGGTATTTCCCGTATCGGTCAGGGCGCAGAGAATGCAGCTCCGAGCGGATCCTCGTCAACCCATACAATGGCTGCACAATAAACTGCCCCATGTGCTACGCACGAGCTTACGGGGGCTATTTCGAGGAGTGGAACAAGAGAGGCATAGTCACCGTTTTCAAGGACATAGACAAAAAACTGAATGAAGAGCTGCGGAGACTTTACTACGCATCCTGCGGGTATTTCTCCCCCGTCACGGATCCCTTTCAGTCCCCACTGGAGGAGACCTATCACCTCTCAGAGCGCTGCATGGGCGTCTTCCTCGATTTGGGCCTCCCTGTGGAGTTTGTGACCAAGAATGGGGCTAAAGTGCCTGACCGCCTGCTGGGGCGCATGTCCGAACACCCCTACAACCATTGTTTTTGTCAATTCACCCTCCTTTCCCTCGATGAGGAGATTCGCAAAGCCCTCTCCCCTGGAGGCTCGACTGTAGAAGAGCAGCTCAAAGCGATACAGAGATCGAAGGATCATGGTCTCTACGTGGTCGTGAGGATCGACCCAATCCTCCCAGGGATAAACGATGCTCTCCGGGATCTTTCGGACCTCTTGGACGCAGTCAAAGAGAGGGGGGCAGACCATATCATTGCGAGCGTGTGCGATATCAATTCCTCCTACATCGGCAGACTTCTCTCGGTGGCCGAGTCCATCAACTCTAAGATCCCCAAACTCTGGCACTCGATTTACAGGGAACGCATTGGTCTGAGCTACCAAGCATCAGAAGCCTACCGCTCTAAAGTTTTTGGGTCCCTAAGAGAGCTCTCCACCAAGAAGGGACTAACATTCGCCCTATGTATGGAGTTCAGAAAGGTCGGGCGGAACTTTATTGGCATGAACTCAGAGTTTATGACTTCCAAGGTCTGCGAGGGAAAAAACGTGCCAGTGTACTTTAGAACGAACCTCGGAGAGAACTTCAGACCGATACCGAGGTGCAATGGGGACTGCGTCTCCTGTGCCAGGGGCGTTCAGGAGCCAGTCTGCGGAAAACACTCCCTAATGGAAGCCGATGCCATGACATACTCAAAGTATCTTCGCCTAAAACCTGACACATCCCTCCTCAACGTAAGGGAAAAATAAATATTCCTCCTTCTCAAAAGTAGCCTGAAAGCCTATGTCCGAGAGTTTTGATGATGAGCTTGAAAGGATAAAAGCTAGAAAACTCTCAGAGATTATGGCTAAAAAATATGCTGGTGGTGAAAAGAAAATGAGCCATGGTTATGTGGAGCTTAGCGATCAAACATTCGACTCCTTCGTGTCCAACGCCGATAAATTAGTGGTAGTGGACTTCTGGGCATCATGGTGTGGACCTTGCATGATAATGGCGCCAATATTTGAACAACTCGCCAGAAAGTACGAAGGTAAGGTACTTATGGCAAAAATGAATGTCGATGAGAATCTCGAGGTCCCCCAGAGGCTTGGGATTTACGGGATACCCACATTTGTCTTCTTCAAGAATGGCAAGGAAATCGGGCGACTCGTCGGCGCGGTTGGAGCAAGTGGACTCGAAGCCGAGATAAAGAAATACCTCTAAATCCCACAGATTGAATTAAATTGGATTGTGAGATCAGATCCAAACGCAAACAAACTCAAAAACAAACAAAACCTGAATAAATCCAAACACTGTAATAAAATGGCAACTCTAAACCCTTTGTGGAGGTGGGCGTGTTGAGATTTATCGACTCTCATACCCACACCTACCTTAGGGGTCCAGAAGACCTTGAGCTAATGTCTGTCTCTGGCGTGGAGGGCGTGATCATCTGCTCTTTTTTCCCAGTCCAACCATCTGGCTTCTCGACTTTGCATGACCTCTTTCGTTGGGTAATGGAGGAGGAGCCGATGAGGCTCAGCTCGTACGGGATAAGCTCAAGGGTTGCCGTCGGGATCCACCCAAGGTCAATTCCAGAGGCGGATCTAAAGGCCGTCTTGGACCACATCCTAGCCCTCTTCGACAACGAAAAAGTCTCCGCGCTAGGCGAGGTGGGTCTCGAGACTGGCAGCCAAGAAGAGGAGTATGTATTAACCCAGCAGATCCGGATCGCAAACGAGTACCCTGTACCCATGATCATACACACACCAAGGAACAACAAGGAAAAGATCTTGGAGAGGTTAATTTCCATAATCGAAACTGAAAATGTAGACCCCGCGAGGGTGATCATAGACCACCTTACCCCGAACCTTGTGGAAAGGGTGAGGGCCATAGGCGCTAATGCGGGTCTCACGGTTCAGCCTGGGAAACTCACCCCAAAAGATGTCCATGAAGTTATCCTCAAGAACGGTCCAGAAGGTATTGTCCTCAACAGTGACATCGGAAATAAACCTTCGGACCCTCTCTCGCTCCCGCGGGTCGCACACTATCTGGATCGCGCAGGAGTCAGTGGCAGGGACATCCAAATGATTACCTACTCCAACATAAGGTCCCTCATTCCGCTTTAAAAACTTAACAATCGGAAAACCAAAAATCTCATGACAAAAGCAAAAGTAAAAGTAAAAGTAAAAATTAAAAATGAAAATG